>JAQBFL010000469.1:0-3205 GCA_032123415.1 bacterium
CCAGATCCACAATCCCTTTGCGAACCAATGGATCGCCGCCCGTCAGACGCACTTTCCGGACGTCGAAGGACTTCTGCAGATGTTCCACAAAGGCCCCGATCTCCTCGAAGGTGAGGACATCCTCGTGCATACAGGCCGGTACACCCTCCGGGGGCATGCAGTATTGGCAGCGGAGCTGGCACCGGTCCGTCACCGAGACGCGTAACGTGAGTGGAGGCTTGTCGACAGGCGCAATCATGCGACATCCCCCCACGGCCGAAAGATAACGATTTCTCCGGCTGATAGTTTGCGCACGCCAACGGGAGCAAGGATTGCGCCCGTTGCACGGGCGGCAGCCGCCAGGTCCGACGAGCCTGCGCAAGGCACGGGTTCTACCACCGTGGTTCCATCACGCAAGATGAGCCGCCCCATGACATACTGCTGCCGCTTCCCCCCGAGCGAAAGATCGCCGGCCAGTGGCAGACGCAGTACGGGCCGGCACGCATCGCTCGGACATCCCGCCAGCCGGCGCAGGGCAGGCAACGCAAATTCATGCAGGCCGGTCATGACGCTGAGCGGATTGCCGGGCAACCCGAAAACGCACTTCCCGTCCGGGAACGCCGCGAAGAGCTGCGGCTTGCCCGGCTTGATCGCGACACCGTGATAGCGGATGTCGCCGCCGGCGCGCTGAATGACCTCGGGGACGAGGTCGTAATCCCCGACGGAAACGCCACCGGTCACTAGCACGACATCGCTTTCGGCCAACGCCGCCCGGAGCGCTGCGAGCAGGGCATCCAGCTCGTCGGGAACGCATGTGCGCCGTACACAGGGAAAGGCATTCTCGCTCAGAGCGGTCTCCAGCATGGGTCCGTTCGAATCGCGAATCTCGTGCGGCGCCACGGACTCCGAGACGGGCTTCAACTCGCTTCCGGTGGCCAGAATGGCGACCGACGGGCGGACATGGACCTCGGGACGAACGCACCCGACCGTTGCGCAGATGCCGGCGTGCGCCGCGTTCAGACGGGTTCCGGCCGGGATCAGGACGGCCCCTTCCCGTGCATTCTCGCCGCGACGAAATATGTGGCGGCCCTTTTCCACGGGATGAAGAAACCGCACCTGTCCGCCGGCGGCATCGACCGACTCGGTATCTTCCTGCATGACGACTGTATCGGCATCGTGGGGAACGGACGCCCCGGTGAAGATGCGCACACACTCGCCCGCTGCAATCGGGGGCGCGGCGGCCGATCCGGCGGGGATTTCCCCCACACGTTTCAGGACGGCGGGGATCGAAGCAAGGTCGTCGGCGCGGACCGCGTAGCCATCCATGGCCGCGCGGTCACAGGTGGGAATGTCGCGATCCGCCCGCACCGGGGCGGCCAAGTAGTGGTGCAGCGCGGCGAGAAAAGGACGTGGTTCCGAGGCACCGGGACGCACATGCGCCAGAATTCGTTGCCACGCCTGTTCGGCGTCGATCATGCTCGTCTCCTTTCCAAGGTGAGCTCATCCGTGCTTGCTCCGCACGATGCCCACGGGAGGCGCGGTCGTTTCCTCTCGCACCCTGTCGGCCGCTCCGCCATAGGGATGTCCCCTTAGGTGGAGCGGCTCGGAGTCTTTATTGTCTGTCTATCTCAATTGTGTCGCGCTATGCGCGTGCTAGAACTTCGCGCGCACACCGACGAGAATGGCATCATCTGTCGAGCCCTTGGCGACATTCAGATCCGTCGCGTCCTTCATATCGCCCGAGTTGAAGTTGGAGTACTCCACCATGAGGCTGTAGTTCTTGGTCGGGCTGTACTTGACGCCTACGGACCAGAAATCGTTCTCCGTCGTTTCCGGGGTGTCATCGTCGATGATTTCATAACGCCCCCAGATCACCGTCTTGTCGACCACGTCATACTCAACCCCCAGCGTGATCAGGCTCGGATCGTAGTCCGGGGTACCATTCAGGTTGTTGAATGCAATGTATTCGGCATTGATGTTCCCCAGATCGCCAATCTTGAGGATGGCACCAGCGCCGTAACGGGTCTCCTCGTCCTTCATGGTGGTGGTCGTGACGCCGGTGTCATCATCGGTGACAGCCGTATCGGAGTACGATTCCGAAGCTCCCGATAGCTTCACGGTCAGATTCTTGACGAGCTTGTCGATCGTGAGCTTGGCCGCATAGTTGTCGCCTGTCTCATTCGAAGCGTCCACTTCGTCGTCATCGGAGTGTCGATGCTGGTAGGCCGCAGCCGCGACATTTCCTACGCCGGGAATATCGACAATGCCGTGGAAACCCCAGACCTTGTCGATCTCGAACTGGTGCGCGATGGAATCGTTCAGGTACTTGTCGTAGTCGAGTCCGAACGGCATTTCGTCCTTGCCGAAAACCACCGTGACGGGCGATCCGCCGATGTGCTTCGCGGTGAAGTTGGCCTCTTCCACGATCTTCTCCGTTACGACCTTTCCGTCGCTCGATACGATGTCGGCGCCGTCCAGCTTGAGCTTTGCTGACAGGTTCTTGTCAAACTTGCCATTGATATCGAAGTATAGTTGATTCGACTTGAACTTATCGTTGTCACCCTCTCGGCCAACATTGTCGCTGTTCTCATAGAAAAGCTCGAGGTCAGCCGCAACGCCGATTTTCGGAAATTCCGGGGCCGCATCTTCACCCAATGCCCCAGTCGTCCCTATCGCAAACACCGTAGCAAAGACCACCCCATAACCTGCATACCGCTTCATCATTTCGTCTCCCTTCATCTTCATCGTTCCGCCTCCCTTCACTTGTTCTCTCAACTACCTACTCACATCCGCGCTCCGTCTGGAAGACTTCCCGTTTCTACGCCCATTCTACCGTTGCAGCCATCGTCCTGTACCGTCGCACCGTCCTATCCCGCGTGCGGAGCCGTGACTCTGGCGGATGACGCATGCTGGCCTCTGCATGCGCTGTCCCTCCGATCGCCGCTGACCGACTCAACGAACGACCCCGTCACTTCAGCCAATCTGCGGTAGAATGCCGTTTCGGCATGCTTAGCCACATCCCGGCAAAAACCGGGCACCCATCGGGCGACGTGCGTCCCGAGGAACCGGCTCTCCCTCCCAATCCAGTCCTCCTTTGTTTCTTTCGCATCCCCGCCGGCGTCGGACAACGCCATGCCAGTCAGGAACCCGAGATACTCGAGTTCCGTAATGATGTGATCCGGCGGCTCCTTAAGGTCATTTCTGAGGCCATCTTCCCGGTACCAAG
>JAQBFL010000470.1:0-3669 GCA_032123415.1 bacterium
CGGAGCATGGATCAGCAGGACTCGCCCGGGACCGCCCAACAGGACGTTCTTGAAGGCGTAGATCTCGTGTTGTGCTCGGCTGGCATTCTTCGACTGGAGCCGTGCGCCCATGTACGTGCGCGTTGATTCATCAAGCACCCGAAACTCGTGAGATGTTCTCTCAAGGGCTTCGACTCGGTCGTGAATCATTGAGCTGGCACACCCAGTGGCACAGCATGCCACCAGCAAGCATAGTGGGACCTGTGAGAGTGCCTTTGTCATATTCTCCTGCATCCAACGTAGACCTCACGTTTTCCGAACCGCGTCCGCGCGGTTTGGGATAACGTGCAGGTTGTGGTTGGGCTTCCTCCCGTTCATTGTTTCAATCGGGTATGACGTGATACCAGGGAACTAGCCTTCCCCCAGGCGGATCTCCACCGAACTCGTGCCAATACCGCTTGTGCCACACGGCTTGAGTATAGCTGCAAGAGGGAGCAATCCCGATCGCATTGATGGTGTAGGTGCCGCCCTTTCGGCATCTGTATCGTGATCGGTCCTCCTCCGACATGACGTCTGAAAAGGTGACAGACGTTCCATTCGTGAGTTCATGCTTCTGGGCGTACAACTTCTTGAACATCGAGATATGGTGCAGGTTACTGACACAAGATGTGCGGGCTTGGAACTCCCGCTTGTTGTGAACATGCCGACCGATCAGCACTGCTGACGCCGCTAACATTGCGAGCGCACAGAACCATATAGCTTTGCGCAAGTGCATTCTCATCTTCCAGAGCCCAACGTTAAGGCTGACCGGATGGCGAACCCGCCGCGGGTGAGCCATACGGTCCAGCCTCTTGTTGAACTAAGCCGCTACGCGGCAGTTTTGCTTTTCCATCGGGTTCCTTGGGGCGAAAGTCCTTGTGCTGGGGCGAGGCGGCGCGTGGTGCGTCAGCGCTCGACCCCAGAACAAGGAGCAGCACCATGGGAACAGAGTGTAGCACGGGCCGGACGAAACGCCAGCCGGATTCTCAGCATCGGGATGGCTTTCAGCAAGGGATGATCGAGGCGGGGTTGGCGCAGGCAACGCGGGGCGTGTACCTGCGGGAGTTCGACCGCTTTGAAGCCAAGCTGGATCGCAAGACAGGGGGCACCGCGGCGGTACGGGACGCCCGTCGGTACCTGTCGAGGATGAAGGAGTCGGGGGCGTCGGAGTCACGCTATGCAAATGCGTCGGCCGCGCTGCGCTTCTTCTTCGAGAAGGTGCGCGGGGTGCCCTGGCAGCCCCTCTCGCCGCTGCGTATGCGCATGTGCGAGGATATGATGCTGCGGCACTTCTCGCCCAAGACGCAGAGTTCGTATGTGCGATCGGTGATCGGACTGGCACGCTACTACGGCCGTTCGCCCGATCAGATCGGCGAGGAGGAGATTCGGCGCTACTTCGTGCATCTGACATGCGAGCGCAAGCTGGCACGCCCGACGATCACGATCGCGCTGTGCGGCATCAAGTTCTTCTATGAAGTCACGCTTGGACGGGACTGGTCGCTGACGGGCGTCCCAGTGCCCAAGCGCCAGAAGAAGCTGCCGGTCGTGCTGACGGTTGAGGAGGTGCGCAAGATCCTGCGCTGCGTCCATGTGGTGCGGCATCGCGCCTGCCTGACGCTGATCTACGCTTGTGGTTTGCGCCTGTCCGAAGGGTGCAAGTTGACGGTACGCGACATCGACCGCGCACGCGGGCTGCTGCACGTTACCGGCAAGGGGTCCAAGGATCGCTACGTGCCGCTGCCGCCGGTCGTGCTGCCGCTGTTGGAGGAGTGCTGGCGGTCGCATCGCAACCCCACGTGGCTGTTCCCGTGGGTGGGGCGCGGCGCCGCGCGTGGCCGCGCCAGCCAGGATCATGTGCCGATCAAGACGGTCCAGCAGGCCTTTCGCGAGGCCCTCAAGGAGTCTGGGGTGAGCAAGAAGGTCAGCGTGCATTCGTTGCGTCACGGCTACGCGACCCACCTGCTGGAGAAGAACGTGCGCTTGCAGCAGATCCAGCACTGGCTCGGACACAGTTCGCCGAAGACCACCACGATCTACGCGCACGTCACCGAGCCCATCACACAGGAAGCCACCCAGACCGTCCACCGGCTGATGGACGGGCTGATCCAGGGCGGCTGAGGATGGGCCGCTTGGGCGAGATCTTTCGCGCCCATGGACCGGAGTACCGCGCTCGCTTCGCCGATCGCATGAGCCGCGACCAACTGCGAGCCATGCGTGATATCGAGGCTTGTCACACCGCCGCGGCGGGGCAGGCGCTTTGGCGCTGCCCCGCCTGCGGCAGGCGGCACTTTACCGTCCTGGGCTGCGGGAACCGACACTGTCCGGCTTGTGGCGCTTCACGCGCCGAGCAGTGGCGACGTCACCAGTCCGCCCTGCTGCTGCCCGCTTTGACCTATCACCTGGTGACCTTCACCGTACCGGAGGGACTGCGCCGTCCCGTCCGCTCGCATCCACGCGAGTTGCTCGAGGTCCTCATGCGCCACAGCGCCGGCACGCTGCTGGACGTGTGCGCCAACCCCAAGTGGCTCGGGGCGGTTCCCGGGCTGACGGCCGTGCTGCACACTTGGACCCGCCAGGTCGAATACCACCCCCACGTGCACTTCATCGCCACCGGCGGCGGACTCGCCCCCGACGGCCAATGGCGCAACGCTCATCCCAGGTTCCTTGTGCCCGTGCCCGCGCTCTCCTCGATCTTCCGCGCTCGTGTGCGCGACACGCTCCGCGAGCAGTACCCCGATATCTTCCGGCGCATCAAGCCAAACGTCTGGGCCGAGCACAACTGGGTCGTCCATTCCAAGCCGGTTGGCAATGGCAAGAAAGCCGTGGACTACCTTGCCCGATACGTCGGCCGCGTCGCCCTCTCCGAGAAGGCCATCCTGCGCCATGACGCGCACGGCGTCACCGTGCGCTACCGCAGGAGCGGGACCAACCAGCCACGGACGATGCGCTTGGCGCCCATGGAGTTTATCCGCCGCTTCTTGCAGCACGTCTTACCGTCGGGGTTTCGCAAGATCCGACACTTCGGGCTGCATCACAGTTCCAAGCGCCCCCTGCTGCGAACGCTTCAAGCCGCCATGGCGCTTGCGGCCGGCCGGCCCCTTCCACCTCCCGTCCCCGCGACCTCCCCATCGCCTCCCACCTGCCCGGAGTGCGCCACCCCCATGCGCTTCGATCGGCGCATCCGTCCAGGTTGCTACGCCTATCTCTTCCTACCGGCCTGCCCGCCGCGAGGGCCGCCATGATGCCGATGCGCTCGCCCACAGTTCCCAGCCCGCCAAGACGACTCCCGATGGCGCCGTCCGGCGAAGCTCTGCTCACACCCCGGCCAACCAACCGCTCGACGCACCCGAACGGCTCGCACCAGCCCCACTCAGGCGCCGGTTCCACCGCCCAACGCTGCCCCAGCCGCATCCTCCGAGCATCAGCCTACGCGCCGCCACGCCTCAAACGCTGATCCTGCCACTGCAAAGCACATCGCACCTCCCGTGCCACCGCGGCTCAGTTCAACAAAAAGCTTTCACTCCCGGCTTCGCGGGACTGAAAGCTTCTCACTGTTCTGCCTCTTTCTTTCCGAATCAATGACACGATCTCACTCGAGGTGATGCGTGCCTTGATTGAGGGGACATCAAGAGGAGACGTTTCGGCGCGCTC
>JAQBFL010000471.1:0-5697 GCA_032123415.1 bacterium
CGCAATTGGTTAGCGCACCGGACTGTCGATCCGGTGGTTGCGGGTTCGAACCCCGTCGCTCCCGCCATTTTGATGTTTGTATGAGAAACGAGCGCGCCAGCATCGAGACCATCGTGCGCGGCGTGGCATGCGTGGACGGGCTGGTGCTGCTGTGCCGGTCGCGCGGGGCGGCCAACACGTATCTGCCGGGCGGGCATATCGATTTCGGCGAAAGCGCGCGCGTCGCGCTCAAGCGCGAGATTCGCGAAGAGCTCGGCCTCGACTGCACGGTCGGAAGATTTCTCGGCGGCGTAGAGCACACCTTCGTTCAAAAGGGCCGTACGCACTGCGAGATCAACCTGGTCTTTGCCTTGGAAGCCGCGGGCCTGCGCGGAGGGGCGCCGGTGGCTTCGCGCGAGGCGCAGATCTCGTTCGCGTGGGCGCGCGCCGGCGAATTGGCCGCGGCGTCTCTGGAACCCCATCCGTTGTGCGCGCTGATTCCGCGATGGCTGACGGCGGGCGCGGACGGGACTTTCGCGTCCACGTATCCAACCGAGAGGCCCCAGTAGCAAAGCGAGGTTCATGGTGTCTGCGGAGTTGTCCCTGGTGACCGGCGCGGGCGGATTCGTCGGCTCGTTCGTGGTGGAGGAATTGCTGCGGCACGGAGACCGCGTGCGGGCCTTCGTGCGGCAGCCCGAGCAGGCCCGGCGGCTCGTGGAGCGGGGCGTCGAGGTGGTGCTCGGAGACCTGCGGGACGGCGGGGACCTGGAGCGCGCGTTGCGCGGCGTGGCGCGCGTGTATCACATCGCGGCGCTATTCCGGCAGGCCAATCAGCCTGAACGCGCGTACCGCGAGGTCAATGTGGACGCCGTGCGCCGCCTCCTCGACCTGGCGGAGCGTGCCGGGGTGCGCCGCGTCGTGCACTGCTCGACCGTGGGCGTGCTGGGAGACGTGCGGGAAGTGCCCGCCGACGAAGAGACGCCGCATAACCCCGGCGACATCTACCAGCGCACCAAGCTCGAAGGCGAACTGCTGGCCCTGGAGCGCTTCCGCTCCGGACGGATGCCCGGCGTCGTCATTCGCCCCGCCATGATCTACGGCCCCGGGGACACGCGCAACCTCAAGATGTTCCGCATGATCGCCCAGCGGCGGTTCTTCTACGTGGGGCACGGCGCGAACCTCGTACACTTCGTCGACGTGCGCGACCTGGCGCGGGCCTTTCGGCTGGCCATGGAACGTACGGACCGGGTGGGGGAGGTCTACATCGTGCCCGGCCGCCGCTACATGCCGTTGCGCGAAATGGCGGCCATGATCGCCAAGCGATGGAAGGTGCCGCCGCCGCGCCTGTGTCTGCCCGTGAAGCCGATGCAGTGGGCCGGTTCGCTCTGCGAGCTCGTCTGCCGGCCGTTGGGCATCGCCCCGCCCCTGTACCGCCGGCGGGTGGACTTCTTCACCAAGGACCGCGCGTTCGACGGCGCCAAGGCGCGCGCGCACCTGGGGTACGAACCGGCCCAGGACACGGGCGGCGAGCTGGACGACATCGTGGCCGACTACCGCGCCCGCGGTTGGGCGTGAACAAGCGGAACGATATCGTCTCCTCCGCGCCTCCCCGTCTCCGCGGTGAAGAACAAGGCGTTCGCCGCCAGGGCAATGGGTCAGCGGACGCGATGGGAAAGGATCCCATGCAGCCGCCGAATGTTGTCTTCGATCGCGTGCTGGAAAGGCAGGCCTCATGGCAAGCATGACACGAGTTCCCGACTCAACGGCGCCGGGCGGACTGAGGAAAAGCCTTCGGTTCATGATGGCCGCCGGCGCACTTTGCCTGACGACCCCATGGACGGGGTCCGGCTCGACCGAGCCGGCCGCACCTACGCCACGTCCCCAGCCCTTCCCGATGAACGAGACGCTGACGTACCGGCTGTACTGGGGCGTCATTCCCGTGGGGACGGCCACGGCCACCACCGCATGGGTCGAGGAGGAAGGCCGCCGGCTCATCGCGATACGGACGCGCGCGCGCTCCAACCGGGTGCTTCGCGCGATCTACCCGGTGGACAGCCGTGTCGAGTCGTTCGTGGATCCGCAAACGCTCCTGCCCGTGCGGTTCGTCAAGAGGCTGTCCGAAGGGCGCCGCCGCCACCACGAGGTGACCACCTTCGATCACGCCGCGGGCGTCGCAAGGTTTCAAGACCTCCGCAAAAACCGCGTGAAAACGTTCCCGCTCGACCCCGACACGCGCGACCTGCTCTCGTTCATGTACTTCGCGCGCGGGCAGTCCTACGAGCCCGGCAGCGGAAGCGATTACCGCGTGATGGCGGACGACAAGATGTACGGGCTGCGTATCGACGCGCTACGCTACGAGAGCGTCGAAGACGCAAGCGGGGAGAAGGTGGAGGTCGTCCGGCTGGAACCGAAAGCTACCTTCGAGGGGCTCTTCGTGCGCAAGGGGCGGATGTTTCTGTGGGTATCGCGCCAGGCGCCCACCGTCATCGTGCGGGCCGACGTGGAAGTCCCTGTGGCGCGGGTGAAGGCCATCCTGGTTCCGCCGGGCGTCGAGGTCGCGGACGATGACTAGCCCGTGCGTTCCCCGCGGACGGTTGGCCCCAAGCCCGACGGGCGCCCTGCACCTGGGCAACGCCCGGACCTTCCTGGCGGCGTGGCTTTCCATTCGCTCGCGCGGCGGGACCATCCTGCTGCGGATGGAAGATCTGGACCATCCCAAGATCAAGCGCGGCGCCGCGGAGTCGGCGTTGCAAGACCTGCGCTGGCTGGGGCTGGACTGGGACGAGGGCCCCGACGCGGGCGGCCCGTGCGGCCCCTACGTGCAGAGCGAACGTATTCCACACTATCGCCGCGCGCTGGACCGGCTGCTGGCCGCCGGGCTGGTCTATCCCTGCACGTGCGCGCGGCGCGACGTGCAGTCCGCGCAGAGCGCGCCGCATGCGGGCGACGACGGGCCGCGGTACTCCGGGGTCTGCCGCGAGAAAGCGCGCACCTACGCCGAAGCCGCGGCGCTTCTCGAGCCGCCGCGGCTGCCGGCATGGCGTTTCCGCGCGGGGGCGGGCCGGATGACGGCGTTCCGGGACGGCTTCCGCGGCGAGTGCCGACAGGATGTGAACGCCGCGGTGGGCGACTTCGTCGTGGCGCGGCATGCCGACGGTGCGGGCTACATGCTGGCGGTGGTCGCGGATGATGCGGCCATGGGCGTCACCGAAGTGCTTCGGGCGGACGATTTGCTCGATGCCACGCACCGGCAGTTGCTGGTCTATGAAGCCCTGGGGCTTGCGCCGCCGTCCTTCACCCACATCCCGCTCGTCGTGGGCGAAGACGGCAATCGGCTGGCCAAGCGGCATGGCGACACCCGCCTGACCGACCTGCGCGCGCGCGGAGTGTCCGCCGCGAAGCTGGTCGGGTTGCTGGCCTGGTCCTGCGGATGGGCCGAGTGGGGCGAGGATGTGATGCCCCGCGACCTGGCGGCGCGGTTCGATTTGCGTTCGATTCCGCCGCGGCCGCTGGCGCTCGACGCGCGCCTGAGGACCTATCTCGGCCTGTAGCGCGACGCCGTCAGATGCCTGCCAGCGCCGGCAGAAACCGCGCGCGCGCTTCGACCAGCGCAGCCTCGATCGTGCAGCCGGCGGCCCGGGCATGCCCCCCGCCGCCGAACCCGCGGCAAAGAGCCGCCGCGTCGAAGGGCGCGATGGATCGGACGCCTACCTTGGTCACCCGCCGAGGCGCGCCATCGTCCCCGCGCTTGCGCAGCTCGCAGAAGAAGACCGCGACCCGCACGCCTTCGATGCAGCGCGGGAGATTCACGATGTCCTCGGCATCCTCGGGGCCGGCGTCTTCGGCGGCGAAGTCCTCGATCGTCAGGGACACCGCGGCAACATGACCGTGCTCCAGCAGCTCGAGCCGCGCCATGGCCCGCTGCCGCAGGCGGAACTCCTTCAACGAAAGCGATTCGTACAAGCGCCGGTCGATGTCGGCCGTGGGCATGGCATGGCGCAGGAGCGCGCCTGCGGCCCGCAGCGCCTCGCGGGAGGTGTTCTCGTAAGCGAAGCGCCCGGTATCGGTGACGATCGCGACCCACAACGCCTCCGCCGCCCCGGCGGGAATGTCCCAGCCCGCGCCTTCCGCCAGTCGCACGATCATCTCGCCGACCGAGCAAGCCGACGGGTCGACCCAGTTCACGTGCCCGAATTGCGTGTTGGAAAGATGATGGTCGATGTTGAGGACCGTCACGCCCGGCCGAATGCCGGACGCGACGGCAGGCGCCGCCCGGTCGAGCGCGCCGCAGTCGAGCACGGCCAGCACGTCGCCGGGCATGGGCTTCAGCGCCTCCGCGCCGTCAAGCTCGCCGGCCGCCACGAACGAACGGTAGCGGCGCGGGAGAGGCGCGAGGGGCAGCGGGATGGCGACCTGGCTGCGGGCGCGCAGGATGCGCGCAAGCCCCAGCACGCTGCCGACGGCGTCGCCGTCCGGCTTCTCGTGCGTGGCGATCAGCACCCGCCGCGCCGCGGTCAGGCATTCCACGATTCTCCGTACGATGTCCATAGCCGCCTAACCATATCGGGCCGACCGGGGGCAGATCAAGCCCCATCGACGTCCACCCTGCCAAGGCGCCAAAGGGGAGTCAGCAGAGGCCATATTGGCAGTCCTGTCGGGCTCTGTTGCGTTCCTCGATCAGCCATCTCCTAAGCAGACGTTCTGCCCGCGTCACGTACAGCAGGAGGACGTCATCTCCCTCAATCCGGTAGAACACGCGACAGGGCGTGACGACGATTTCGCGATAGGCCGTACGCGGCATTTCGGGCGGACGCTTGCCGGAAGACGGAAAATGCTCCAGTCGCTCTACGCTCTCGAACACCCTCTGGACAAGTCGGCTTGCCGCCGCCGGATTGTCCAGCGCAATGTAGTCGGCGATCGCTTCGAGATCGGCGAGGGCCGGCTCGGTCCAGATTAGGCGAGCCACTTCTTCATTCTCCCTCTGGCTTCCGCATGGGTAAGCGTCCGCCCCTCCAGGATTGCCCGTTCTCCGCGGGCAATCCCCTCCAGGATCGTCATCCGGTCCTGCATCATCTCGAAGGCCGTCACATCCACGAGATAGGCTGACGGAGCGCCGTGTTCGGTGATCAGAACGGGGTCTTTGGACTCATGCAGGTCGGCCAGTATCCGCGTCGCCTGCCGTTTCAACGTCGTAACAAGTTCACTTTTCATGATGTGATACTATAGTGATACTCGCGGCCGAGGCAAGCCCCTTTCATCCACGTGCATCAACTGTCGTCTCCCTTCTTTGATCGCCCGGCGTGCGCCGCACGACACCCGTAGCGGGTGGCGAGTCGCCCACCACCCCGATGTTCGGCCCCCTGAGGGCTGAGTGTTTCGTCAACCGAATCTGGAGGGACCACGAATGCCTCGCTCCTGCTGTATGGGGTCGAAACTGGCGAAATTCACGAGTTTCATGGCGACGGCACTTGGAGTTCGTCCGATAGCAGAGTGTCCCAGCGGCGTCAACAGGTGTGTGCGGCGAATTGATTCATCCTGCAGGGCACAACGCCCACGCTCTCCCTCACCTTGACCGTCCGCGGACAAGGTGTAGGTGAGCAGCGTGTTGTTGGCCCATTGTGTGTTATTGCTGTGCCCGCCGTCCATCCCGCCGTTTCTCCTCGATCCGGTCGCGCAGAGTTCTTGGCACCAGCACATTGACGTCCGGCATCCATGACA
>JAQBFL010000472.1:0-3548 GCA_032123415.1 bacterium
GTAAAGCCCTTTCTTTGGCATTTCTCAGGCTCTGGAGCGGCTGCGCTTCCGCAGCCGCAGACTGGCGCGGGAAGCCCGCGCCGTGCCGGGCGCATCTGGCAACGAAGCCCGGAAGCGCCGTCTTTGGGGCATTCCAATACGGAGCGGCGCGGCTTCCCGCGCCGGTCTCCGGCCGCGGAAGCGCGGCCGCTCCGGACCGGGGAAAGACCCTGTGAATTGCCGCGTCTGAGGTTTCCATCTTGTTCCCGCGTCTTGAACCGGGTACATTGCGTCGGCATGACGATTCAGGAGTTCATCGCCAAGTGGCGCAAGGTTGAGTTGAAGGAGCGGTCCGTAGCGCAAACCCATTTCATCGACCTGTGCCGGTTGGCCCGCCGACCTCACCGACGAAACGATCCTCGAACGCCTCCTCTCTCTGAACCTCGCCGCGTTTTCCAGGAAGCTGTGCCGAGCCGCAGTCGGTGGGTTGGAACACGCTAGTTGATTTTCCTGCGTCACAGGGGTAGGATTCGCCGCCGTATTGACTGTTGCGAACACAAAGGGCACCCAACGTCATGATCCGGATTAACGAGAACTACTTGAAGTTACAGGCGTCGTATCTTTTCTCCGATATCGCCAAACGCGTGCGCGCCTTTCAGGACCGGCACCCGGATCGCACCGTCATCAAGCTCGGCATCGGGGACGTCACGCACCCCCTGCCCCCCGCCTGCATCGCGGCCTTGCACCGCGCGGTCGACGACATGGCCGACGAGAAGACCTTCCGCGGCTATGGACCCGAGCAGGGTTACGAGTTTCTGCGCCATGCCATCGCGGAGAACGACTACCGCTCGCGCGGCTGCGAGATCGCGGATGACGAGGTGTTTGTCAGCGACGGCGCGAAGTGCGACACGGGCAACATCCAGGAACTCTTCGCCCAGGACGCGCGTATCGCAGTGCCGGACCCGGTCTATCCGGTCTACGTGGATACCAACGTCATGGCGGGCCGCACGGGCCCGTGGACCGCGGGCGGTTTCGAAGGCTTGGTCTACATGCCCTGTACCGCGGAAAACGACTACGTGCCGGCGCTGCCGGCCGTCCCCGTCGATCTGATCTACCTCTGCTTCCCGAACAACCCCACGGGCGCCGTCGCCACCCGCGAGCAACTGGCCCGCTGGGTGGCGTTCGCGCGCGAGACCAAGGCGCTGATCCTCTTCGACGCCGCCTACGAGGCGTTTATCCGTCACGAGGACGTTCCCCACAGCATCTACGAGATAGAAGGTGCGCGGTCCTGCGCCATCGAGTTCCGCAGTTTTTCCAAGACCGCGGGCTTCACCGGCACGCGCTGCGCTTTCACGGTCGTTCCGAAGGACTGCCTGGCCGGCGACCGATCCGGCGCGCGACACGCCCTGCACAGTCTGTGGATGCGCCGCCACACCACCAAGTTCAACGGGGTCTCGTACCCGGTGCAGCGCGCCGCGGAAGCGGTCTACTCGCCCGAGGGTCAGGCGCAGACTCGGAAGTTGACCGACGCATACCTCGAGAACGCGCGCATCATCCGCGAACGCATGCGCGCCCTCGGATTCCAGGTCTCGGGCGGCGACAACGCGCCCTACGTCTGGGTGCTCGCCAACCGCAACGCCTGGGAGTTCTTCGACCTGCTGCTGAACCGCGCGGCCGTGGTCGTCACACCCGGCAGCGGATTCGGCGCCTGCGGTGAGGGCCACATACGTATCAGCGCCTTCAACAACCGCTCCAACGTCGTCGAGGGCATGGACCGCATCGCCGCCGCACTGGCATGACACAAGCGGCCCCCAGCCACCGCCGGGGCGGTGCCGGCACCCCCGAGCCGCGGACAATTCGGCGTGTGTTGTCCCCGCGGCGGCGTGTTTTCCCGCCGGAATGCCAAAATGCGAAATGCGAAGCGCGCTTTGAAATTGATCGAGCCGCGCGGGCCGCGTATAGTGTCTGCATGCCGGGCGACAGACCGGTGCACCGGAACGGCCGCCGGGAGAGTGCGGCACTGAAAGCGTAGGAGTCGGCGCGATGTGCGAAGATTGCGGATGTGGAGAGACCGGGAACGAGCATGGCCACAGCCATGAAGGCGTGACTCACACGCACGACGGCATAACTCACACGCACGATGGCGTGACTCACACGCACGATGGCGCCACTCACACCCACGACCACCGCTCCGGGGATGCTTCGGCTCCGTCCCGAACCGTCGAACTGGAACGTCGCATCCTGTCGAAGAACGACGAAGCCGCGGCCGCCAACCGTGCCTGGCTTGACCAGCGCGGCATCGTGGCGCTGAACCTCATTTCCTCGCCAGGCGCAGGCAAGACGTTCCTGCTCGAAAAGACCCTGGACCGACTCAGGGGCCGCCTGCCTTGCGCAGTCATCACCGGGGACGTGCAGACGGACAACGACGCGCGGCGCCTGCGCAACCGCGGCGCGCCGGTCGCCCAGATCGAGACCCACGGCGCCTGTCACCTGGATGCCCGCGGCGTCGGCGCGCTGCTGCCAGAGGTTGCGGGGAAAGGCGCCAGGCTGTTGTTCATCGAGAACATCGGCAACCTTGTCTGCCCATCCGCCTTCGACCTCGGAGAGAGCTTCAAGATCGCCTTGCTCTCGACGGCCGAGGGCGAGGACAAACCCGCCAAGTACCCCGCCCTGTTCTCCCAGGCGCCTGTCACCGTCTTGACCAAGATGGACCTCGTCGCGCATCTCGACTGGAACGTCGCCGCCTGCCGCGCACACTTGCGCCGAGTCCGCCCCGCAGTCTTCATCTTCGAGCTGAGCGCCCGCACCGGCCAGGGCATGGACGCATGGATCGACTACCTCGAGAAACTCGCACCTCCGCGCACGGACTCTCCGGCATGATCATCGTCCTCGCACCAGACGCCACGCGGCAAGACGACGAGATCCTGCGCCAGATCTCCGCGGCCGGTTTCAAGCCGCTCTATCTGCCCGTGTTGGCCGACGGGGCCCACGGAACCGGCCCGCGGGAACTCGTCCCGCCGATGAGAGCCATCCGCCCCTTCGTGGCGGCGGCGGGCAAGAACCCATGGAGAGAATCGCCCGTGCTCGAGCGGCCGGCGCGGGCGAAGTCGCAAACGAAACGGAGACCACGTTCATGACACAGACATTCCTGGTGACGGGAGGATCCGGTTTCTTCGGGATCAACATGATCCGCTGCCTGCTGGCGCGCGGTCAGCGCGTCGTATCGCTCGACATGGCGCCCTTCGACTACGAGGACGTCCGCGACAAGGTGACGGCCCTGAAGGGTGACATCCGGTCCACCGAGGATGTGCGCAAGGCCATGCAGGGCGTCGATATCGTCATCCACGCCGCGGCGGCCCTGCCGCTCTATAAGCCGGAGGATATCCGGTCGACGGACGTGGACGGAACCCGCATGGTTCTGGCCGAGGCCGAGGGGGCCGGCATCCGACGTGTTGTGCACATCTCGTCCACCGCGGTCTATGGCATTCCCGACCACCACCCTCTGCTCGAAACCGACCCCATGTTCGGCGTGGGTCCGTACGGCGAGGCCAAGGTGGCGGCCGAGAAGG
>JAQBFL010000473.1:0-3880 GCA_032123415.1 bacterium
CACCGATGCGCAGCGAATGGCCGAGCGCCTGGAACGCGCAACTGGTCATTGCGGAGGTCGGCCAAGCCGCCGCCATGGTGCATTGCGAAGACGCGACCTACAAGTACAAGGCCCTGAATCTGCGGCGCGAGGAAGGGCTCACGACCTTGGGGTTCGAGAGCGAACAGATTGCGCCGCTAACGGACAACCGAACGGCAGGCGGCGTGGAGTGGAGGATCAACACCTATCGTGGCGGCTGGAAGGGGGCGGCCGACCGGTATCGGGACTGGATGGAGAACGCCTACCAGCTCGCGAAAAAGCGCGCCCAGCGTCCGGACTGGACGCAAAACATCTCCCTGGCCGTCTGCTGGGCCTCGACAAACCCGCAACTTCTGGACGGGCTGGCCAAACTGCATCCTCCGGAGGAGACCCTGATCCATCTGGACCATTGGCGGACGAACCCCTACGACATTAACTACCCGGCCTATGAACCGATGCCCGCGACCCGTGCCTACCTGGAGAAGGCGCGCGCCATGGGCTTCAAGGTCATTCCGCACTTCAACTATTTCGCGTGCTGCAAGGGGCATCCGCTCTATGCCGCCATCCAGGACTGGCACGTGCGCGACCTGCCCCGCAACGAACCGCAGGGCTGGTTCTTTCCGATTGGGCAGGCGGATTTCTATCAGCAGGTGGCGATTGATCGCGCCCGCAACGAAGCGCTGGGGTGCCCAAAGGAAGCGAAGGAAGAGAGGGAAGCTTTCTACCGCCTCGCCTACATCCACCCGGGGCTCGCCCGCTGGCGCCGCGAGCTCGAGGACCATCTTGTGGCCGCCTGCGATGCCTTGGAGGCTCCCGGCGCGTTTCTGGATCAGACCTACCACACGTGGAACTGCAATCCCGGTGTCGTCGAGAACATGACCATGGTGGAGGGACTGCATCTGCTGCAGGAAGAACTTGCCGCGATCCGGCCCGAGTTGGTGCTGGCCGGCGAGTGCCTGACGGAGATCAGCTTCCAGCGCCAGGCCTTCGCGCAAACCCATCCGTGGGGATGGGGGAACATGCAGCAGGTTCACGTCGAGGCCGCCCATCCCATCTGCAGCTATCTCTGGAGCGGCCACACGCGGCTGATCGGCTACATCGAGCTGGAGCCCTGGAATCCCCGGCTGGATGTGTCCATCGCGATTCATTCCAAGATGGGTGTGCTCCCCACCTTCGTGGCGCGCGAGCGCTCGGCGGCCGAGGCGGGCATTCTGCGAAAGGATCATCCGGGGATGAAGCAGATCCTCGACTGGGCTCGGCGCGAACGGAAATAAAACGGAGGACAGTCACGATTACTGGACCATCCCGGTCTACGAAGTCACCAAGGAGCGACCATGAACACACCTTCGCAGTCAGTCTTTCAGCAATCCTTTGACCTCGTTATCTTCGGCGCCGGTTACGCCGGTTTCGCGGCGGCACGTGCGGCGCGCGGCCGCAACGTCCTGCTGGTGGACCGGCAGGCGGCACCGTTGTCCGAAAGCGGTTGGTCCTTTGCGGCCCAGACCGGCACCTCCGACCACCCGCTCTGGCGCGAGTGGTGGACGATGCTGGCAGACCGGGGCGGCGCGCGCGACAGCTTGATCGACGGTGCCATTGCGGAGGTGCTCGCCAGCGAAGTCTGCCGAACGCAACGGCTGTCGATGTTGTACTACGCCACTCCGGTGGCCGTGGAACGCTGCGGCGACCTCCTTGCCTCCGTCATTGTCGGCACCAAGGCCGGTCTGCAACGGCTGGTCGCCCGGCAATGGCTGGACGCGACCGAAACCGGCGAACTGGCGCAACTGCTCGATGCCCGCTGGAAGCCGGCTGCCCCGAGCGCGCAATTCCTGAACCTCTATTTCCGTCATGCCAACTGGGCGGCTTCCGAGCCTGGTGAAATCCCAGCGCCGGGCCTGCGCCTGACGTGGAACCGGAGCCTGTGGCCGAACGAACGGCGGTTGTCCATCGAGTTGCCGGGGGATTGGGCCCGGCCGCGCCGCGCCTGGTTGCCGGCGTTGCGGGCGTTGCACGCCGAGCGCGGAGCGGAGGTGGCGGAGGCGGTCTTGACGCACGGGAGCGTGGTCCCGTTCACGGTCTGCACCGGGAAGACGCCGGCGATGTTGCCTGTCAATGTCGTGCAATCGGAAAGCGCGGCGACGTTGGCGGGGCGGTTTGACGCCGGGATCGGCGCGTGGACGGATCTGCACAGCCGACCGCAGGCCGACGGGAAAACCAGTGACCGGCCCGTCGAGTTGCCGGCCGTGGCGCGGGAGGAAGCGGCGGAGGTGTGCGTGGCCGGGTTGGGGACAGGCGGCGCATGCGCGGCATTGGCGGCGGCACGCCATGGCGCGAAGGTGTTCGGGTTTGACCCGCTGCCGTTTGCCGGAGGGATCGGTGCTGGCGGCGGTATTCACTATTATTACTTCGGCGTCAAAGGCGGCTTGCAGGAGGAGATTGATGACCGGGTCCGGGAGGTGATGCCGTTCTTCGGCAAGCAGGATCAGGTTCTTGGATTTCATCCCGACGCGAAGAAGCTGGTCATTGAGACCCTGCTGGAGGAGGCCGGGGTGCGGGTTCAATTTGGCGGCAGCCTGTGCGCCGTGAACCGACACGGGGGACGGGTGACGGATGCCATCATGGCCGCGCCCGGCGGCGCGATCCGCGTACGGGCATCGGCGTGGGTTGACGCAACCGGCGATGGCGACCTGACGGCGTTTGCCGGCGCCTCCTTCCGCCTGGGGCGTGACGGCGACGGGTTGCTGCATGCCTACACGCAATCGTCCGGCCGCGCACATGACGACAAGGGCAAAGCCAGGATGCAGATGATCAACTACGACTCCGGCTTCTGCGATCCGACCGATTCGGAAGATCTGACTCGCGCGCGATTGGTCGGCTTGAGTCATTACGTGCAGGCGCAGTACAGCGCCAGCGAACGCCCGACCTACATCGCCCCGGCCATCGGGTTGCGCCAGGGGCGGCAGATCGAGACAGACTACACGTTGACGTTGGATGACCTGATCGAGCGGCGGACGTTTCCGGACGCGGTGGGCTACACCGGCTCGCATTACGATAATCACGCCAAGGATTTCGAGTTCGAGAGCACCGACGCGATGTTCTGGGTCTGGATCTGCCTGCAATGGCGCACGAACACCGCGTGCGAGATTCCGTACCGGCTCCTGTTGCCGCGCGGGTTGGACAACGTCTGGATCGCTTGCCGGGCCGCGGGCGTGTCGGAGGAGGCGCATCACTCGTTCCGCATGCAGCGCGACTTGCAACGCCTCGGCGAAGTCGCCGGACTCGCCGCCGCGTTGGCGTGCCGGCAGAGCCTGACCAGTCGCAACGTCTCAGTGGCGGAACTGCGCGAAAACCTCATCGCCAGCGGCGCGCTCATGTTGCGCGAAACCGGGGAGGACGGATTTGGCCTGCGCCTCGCGGAATCCGAATTTCAGCACGCCTCGTCGCACCTTGCCGAGTGGATCGAACAACTTCGGGCCGACGAATCGAGCCTCGCCCTCTGGCGGCTCTACCGCGCTGGAAAGACGGCCGAGCCCGCCGTGACGGCGTTGCTGGACAATCCCGACGAATTGATCTCGTGGCGGGCCGCGGCAATCCTGGCGATGTGGGGCGACCGGCGCGCGGAAGCGCGGCTGCAGCGCGCCGTCGCGACGCGCGAAGCCGGCGAGCCGGACCGCGAAATCGCCAACGAACATCAACGATGGTATTACGTGCCGCACTGGTTGCCGGCCATCTCCTTGCTCCGGTTGTGCGGCACGGCAGCGTCGCTGACGGTGCTGGAGCAACTGGCGGCAGACCCGCAACTGCCGTTCAACGCGCGCACGGCGACGGCGCTGGCTTGTGCCGGGATTGCCCGGCGGGGCGGTCT
>JAQBFL010000474.1:0-6333 GCA_032123415.1 bacterium
TTGCCACGCTCTCGGCACTCACACCCCCGGCCGTCGAGAAACGATTCTATGACGACCGCATCGAGGATATCCCCTATGACGAACCCACCGACTTGGTGGCCATCACGGTGGAGACGTACTCGGCCCGCCGCGCCTATCAGATTGCCGATCGCTTCCGGAGCAAGGGTGTGCCCGTGGTCATGGGCGGCTTTCACGCAACGCTGATGCCCGACGAGGTGGCGCAGCATGCCGATGCCGTCGTGCTGGGCGAAGCGGAAGACCTGTGGGGACGCATCGTGCACGATGCCCGAAGCGGGCGGCTGGCGGCGCGCTACGAAGGCGCCGCACGGCCGGACCCGGCCGGCCGGAGCCCGGACCGATCCATCTTCGACGGCAAACGCTACCCCGTCCTGTCGTTGGTGGAAACGGGACGAGGGTGTCTCTACCGCTGTGACTTCTGCGCGGTGGCCGCCGCGTTCCGGCAAACCTATGTCGCCCGCCCGATCCAGGACGTCGTGGACGAAGTCCGCGCCCTGAAGAAGCGCTTTGTCTTTTTCGTCGACGACAACTTCTGCGCCGATGTCCAGCGGACAACCGAGCTGCTGGAGGCTCTGATCCCACTGCGGATCCGCTGGGTCGCACAGGCGAGCCTGCACGTGGCGCGGCACGAGCGGCTGCTGGCGCTGATGAAACGCAGCGGCTGCATGGGGCTGCTGGTCGGACTGGAGTCGATCGATCCGGCGGTTCTTGCGTCCATGCAGAAGCGGGTGAATGTCGACGCCCCCGGCTACGACGAGTGCCTGGCCGTCTTCCGCAGGCACGGCCTTGGGGTGTATGGCACCTTCGTGTTCGGGTACGATGCGGACACGGAAGACTCCTTCGAGAAGACCTATGCCTTCGCGCGCAGCCAGCGTTTCTTCTTTGCCGCCTTCAACCACGTCGTGCCCTTCCCCGGCACGCCGTTGTACCGGCGACTTCAGCACGAACGCAGGCTCATCTACGACCGTTGGTGGCTCGAAGCGCGCTATCGCTTCGGCGAGGTGGCCTTCCGCCCCGCGCAAATGTCGCCCGAACGCCTCGCGGAACGCTGCCTGGCGCTTCGGGTCCGCTTCTACCGTTGGCCGTCGATTCTGCGCCGGGCCGCAAACTGGCGATCGAACTGCTGCGATTGGGTGACGGCGGCGATTTACCTCGTGTACAACTTCGCCAGCGGCAGGCAGATTGCCAAACGCCAGGGATTGCCGCTGGGACGGGCCGACGGCCCGTCCGGAGTGCCCGCCGCCGGGAGCTGCGCGGGGCGCGCGCCGGCGCCGCCCCTGGAGAACGTATGAAGATCGTCCTGGCGGGCCGCGAACACGAGTCGTCTCTGAGGGAACTGGCACGCAACACACCGGTTCCGGGGTGGATCGAACTCGCCTACTGCCGGGAGCCAGATTTCTTCCACGGCCTGGCGGTCGAGGGCTCCCCCGCCCAAGTCTGCGCCGCAATCGACGGCAACGCCGTCGTTGGAATGGGGTGCCGGAGCATCCGCGGCGTGTATGTCAACGGCCGCGCGGCGCGCATCGGCTACCTGGGCAGTTTGCGGATCGCGCCATCCGCGCGGGGCGCCGCATTGCTGGGTCGGGCCTACCGGTTCATCCGGCAACTGCACGAACGCGACAGACTTGCGAGCGCGTATCTCACGACCATCGTCGAGGGAAACCACCGCGCCATGAGGTTGCTTACAAGCGGGCGCGCCGGTCTGCCGCGCTACATTGACTATGGCCGATTCGTCACCTATGCCGTGGCGTCGCCACGCTCGCACCGGCCGCGCGACGCCGGAATGAACCTGACCTTCGAGCGCGGCTCCGAAACGGACCTCCCTTCGGTGGTGGCGTTCCTCAACCGCGAGGGCCCGAGAAAACAGTTCTTCCCCGCGCTGAGTGCCGACGAGTTCGGCGCCGAGCGGTTGCGCGGGTTGAGGCCCCATGACTTCCTGGTGGCGCGCGAGGACGGCGAGATCGTGGGCGTGCTCGCCGGTTGGGACCAGAGTTCCTTCAAGCAATATTTGGTTCACGGCTATGCCCCCGCCTTGCGGGTCGTGCGGCCCGTCTTGAACCTGGCGTCGAGGGTCGCAGGATGCGGCAGCTTGCCGCCCGTCGGCGAGTGTCTGAGCGTCCGGGTGGCGTCATTCGCCTGCGTTCGGGACAACGACCCCCGGTTGCTGGCGGCGCTGCTCGACCGGCTGTGCCGCGCCCGGAGCGCGGCGCGGCGGCCCTTCGTGCTGATCGGTTTCCACGAGCGCGACCCACTGAGCAAGGCGCTGGACGAATTCCGAGCGTTCCGGTACACAAGTCGGATGTACCTGGTTTGCTGGGAGGATGGCGTGGAGTTTGCAGAAGGAATCGATGCCGCCGCCATCCCGCACCTTGAGCTTGCAACGCTGTGACCGCGCGGATTCATTGTGTCGTTCGCGTTGTGCTTGCCGGCCTGGGCCGGAAGGAGTTTCTTTATGCCGCTCACGTCAACGATCGTCGCAGTGTCAAAGGTTCCTGATCGCCAGAAAGAGGCCATGTTCGCCCTGCACAGACGGTACTTCTGCAAGCTGACGCACGAGACGTTCCTGCGTGACATGAACGAAAAGGACTGGGTCATCGTGTTACGCGATGCCGACGCCGTCGTCGGATTCTCAACCCTGCAGATTATTCGCATCACGGTCGATGGAACGGAGCGAGTATTCCTCTTCAGCGGAGACACGATCGTCGACTCGGCGCACCGCCAGCGCAGTACACTGGCCGGCAGCTTCGGCCACGTCATGCTCCGGCTTATGGCGGAGTGCCGCGCACGGCCGGTCTACTGGTTCCTGATCTCCAAGGGTTACCGGACCTACCGCTTTCTCCCCCTCTATTTCAACCGGTTCTACCCGGCTTGTACCTGGGAGACGCCCGCCGGCCATGCCCGCCTGCTCCGGGCCGCCGCCCGCGAGAAGTTCGGCGAGGCTTTCGACGATACCGCGGGGCTGGTGCGTCGCGGCGATCAAGGGGACAGGCTAAGGCCGGAGATGTGCCGGATTCCGGCCGGTCGGCGCAAGGACCCGCACGTCCGGTTCTTCCTGGACAAGAATCCCAACTTCCACATGGGAGACGAACTCGCGTGCATCGCGGACGTGCGCGAGGACAACCTGAATGCGTACGCATGGCGGGCGATCGAGCGCGCCCCGGCGGTGTGGGATGAATAGAGGATGGGCGCGTCGACTGCTCGTCCTGCTCGCCAACCTCGCATGGTTCTTGTCCTGCCTCCCCTGTCTGATGGCCTTCGTCCTCGCCTCCTTCAACGTCAGGCGCACACAGACGCGACTTCTCTTCCGCACCATCCGACGCAACGCGAACACCGAATGGGGCCTCCGCCTCCGGTTTGCCGCCGTCGAGTCGCTGCGCCAGTACCGGTCGGTCCCGCTGTCAGAGTACGAGGACTATGTGCCCGCGGTGGCGCGAATCAGGTCGGGGGAACGCAACGTAACCACAAACGCCCCGGTCGAAACCCTCCTGCCCACGAGCGGCTCGACGGGGGGGACAAAGTGGATTCCGTTCACCCCGTCGCTCGGGCGGGAGTTTCGCGCGGCGGTCACCCCCTGGATCGGTTCGATGTTTCTGGCGCATCCGTCGGCGCTGGCCGGGCGGCATTACTGGGCCATCAGCCCGACCACCCCGTGCGTCCAGGAGCCAGGGGCGGCGGTTCGTATCGGATTCGCCGATGATGCGGAATACCTGGGCGCCGTCCAACGACGCCTGGCCCGTGTGTTGTTTGCGGTCCCCGCCGAGGTATCCCAGGCGCCCGACGGGCAGACCTGCGAATACCTCACGCTCCTCTTCCTGCTTCGCGAGAAGAACCTGCGCGTCATCTCGGTGTGGCACGCCTCGTTTCTCACGCTTCTGGTCAACCGCATCGGCCCGTGCCTGCCTGCCATCGTCAGGGATATCGACAATGGCTCGATCGACAGCGCACTGAACCTGCCCGCGGCCCTGCGTAGCGGGCTGGAGCGGCTTCTGAAACCCGCCCCTGCGCGAGCCAGGGAGCTTGAGGCCGTCGATACGTCCCGCCGTGACTTTGCCCAGTGCATCTGGCCCTCCATGCGTATCATCAGTTGCTGGACCGAAGGGCGCGCGCAGCCGTGGCTTGGCGAGCTGGCGGAACGGTTTCCGCGGGCGGCGATACAGGGCAAGGGCTTGACGGCGACCGAAGGCATCGTTTCATTCCCGTTCGGTAGCCGCGGCCGGAAGGTCTGTGCCATCCGGTCGCACTTCATCGAGTTTGCCGATCCCGAAACTGGTCGCATCAGTCATGCGTGGGAGGTCCGGGAAGGTGCGGCCTATACGGTCATCCTGACAACGGGCGGAGGTCTCTACCGCTACCGAATGCACGACCTGGTGCGCGTCACAGGTTGGTTCAACCGCGCGCCTTGCCTGGAATTCATTGCACGCGACAATCTGATCTCGGACCTGGTGGGGGAAAAACTGGATGTGCGGCACGTCGAAGAATGCATTCATGCGGTCGAGAAGTCGCTCCGCCGCGCCTTCTCCTTCGCATTGGTCGCCCCCGCTCCGGTGGACGACGAGCCAGGCTACATCTTGTACGCGCATCTTCCCCAGGCCACACCAGCCGATTACGCGGCAGCCGCGGCGTCCGTGGAAACCATGTTGCTCGAAAACTACCACTACCGGCACGCTCGCGCACTCTCACAACTCCATCCGCTGCGGGTATCCCCCGTCACGGGCGACGCCGCCGCGGCGTATCGGGACGCCCTTGTGCGCAAGGGCATGAAGGCGGGCGACATCAAATTCGAGGCATTGAGTCGCGACGCCGCCGTTCTGAGTGAGACGCAAATGAAAACCGCGACTCCGTTTTGCGCCCGTGGATCTGTGCCACCGGAAGAGGCGAACCAGGATGGAGCAATATCAACCCCGCCCCGGACTTACAGTGAATCTGTTGCGCAGTGAGAAAGCCCGATCAAAGAACGATTTGCAGAGGTTGGGGCATGTGGTAGAGTGATCTCATGACAACCAAGGAAACCGCGATTCACACAATTGAGGACCTTCCCGAAGACGCCACATGGGATGACGTACAGGAGCGCATCAACTTTGTTGTCGGCGTGCGCAAGGGCCTCCGCGAATTGGACGAAGGAAGGAGCATTCCCCATGACCGCGTCAGGGAGGAGTTCGCTCAATGGCTTACCGACTGACGTGGTCGCCCACCGCCCGATTAGACCTGCGCGAGATATTCGCATACATTGCGGAGGATGACCCCGCCGCCGCCGGCAAGTTCATCCGCAGCCTCTTTGGTGCGGTCGAACGCCTCCCGTACTTTCCCGAATCTGGGCGAATCGTGCCCGAGTTCCGCGACCCCCGGATCAGGGAGGTCATCCGCCGACCTTGCCGTATCGTGTACCGGATCAAGGCGAACGGTGGGCTGATCGAAATCGCCCGTGTGTGGCACGCTGCACGGGGGATCCCAGAACTGTAGCGCGGCGCGCAACCGGTGATTGAACTCGCCGCCCCGCCCGTCTATAGTGCGGGGCATGACGACACCGGTTCCGGAATCGCTGGCCCTGATCGCGGGCCGCGGCGCGTACCCGCTGCTGCTGGCGGCGTCGGCCCGCGCGCAGGGTGTGCGGCGCGTTTGCGCCGTGGCGTTCCGCGGGGAAACGGACCGCCGCATCGGAGGCGCCGCGGACGAAGTGACCTGGATCCGCGTCGGACAGCTCGGCCGCATGCTCGACGCGCTGCGCGACAGCGGCGCACGCCACGCCGTCATGGCCGGCCAAATCGCGCCCAAGCACCTGTTCAGCGTGCGCATGGATGCCGCGATGCTGGCGCTGCTGATGCGCCTGCGCGAGCGTAACGCCGAGACGATCTTCGGGGCCGTCGCCGAGGAGCTGAAACGTGTCGGCATCGACCTGTTGCCCGCATCCCTCTTCATGGAGCGGCACATGCCCGCCGCCGGCGTCCTCACGCGCCGCGCCCCCACGCCCCGCGAGCGGGACGATTTCACCCTGGGTTTCACGGTGGCACGCGCCACGAGCGGCCTGGACATCGGCCAGACCGTCGTGGTCAAACAGGGGACGATTCTCGCCGTCGAGGCGTTCGAGGGCACGGATGCGGCCGTTCTGCGCGCGGGCCGGCTGGCCGGGCCGGGCGGCGTGGCGGTCAAGGTCGCCAAGCGTGGCCATGACATGCGCTTCGACATTCCCGTCCTCGGACTGCGCACGCTCAAGACGCTCCGCAAGGCCGGCATCGCCGCGGTGGCGGTCGAGGCCGGACGATGCATCATTCTCGAACGCGAGCGGTGCTCGCCGAGGCGGACCGCCTGAACCTGGCC
>JAQBFL010000475.1:0-7272 GCA_032123415.1 bacterium
TCGCGTTATCAACTCCCGATCGGTGCACAAAGTGCCGAGATCACGTTGATCAGCAAGAGTTTCTTCGAGTGTCAGCATAGCAGAGCACTGCCCGCGACAAAGCACCAGGCTAGCATATAGACCCTACTCGGAGGGCATCCCACCTTCAACCATTTCCCACTCAAGGGGGACACCTTTTCGCAGCAATCGCTTTGCACGCTTGCCCAACACAATTTCCATGTATTTCGGAGGCAGCCCCTTTCCCGGCCGGATCGAACGGATGTTCTGTTGAGTAAGCACCTCCCCCTTCTGGATATCCTTGGCGACATATAAGGAACGTCTGGATCCGACGTTTGCTCTCTCGCGGGTCGTAGGACCGTAATGCACTTCACCAAGGGACTCCCACGCATTCCGAGTGGCTGCCACAAGGTTCTTCATCTCATTCGGCTCCAAGGAAAATGCTGCATCCACACCTCCGTCCTTTCGGCTCAATGTCAGGTGTTTCTCAATCAATGCTGCTCCAAACGCGACGCTTGCAACCGCCACATCAATGCCCAACGTATGATCCGAAAGACCCACTTCAACCTGGAACCGAGTGCGCATATCAGGAAGAGTGCGAAGGTTTGACTCTTGCGCAATTGAAGGGTAATCCGTTGTGCACTTCAGAAGCATCAACTCGCTGCATCCGGCTGAACGTGCCGTTTCAGCGGCTTCCGCCAATTCCTCTTCGGTAGCCATCCCGGCAGAGATAATAAGAGGCTTCCCGGTCGATGCTGCTTTACGAATAAGAGGCAGATCAATGTTCTCAGGAGAAGCTATCTTGTGCACAGGAACACCTATTTCTTCCAAGAACTCTATAGCTGAAACGTCGAAAGCCGTACTGAACGCGATCAACCCATGCTTCCGGCATCGTTCAAAGATAGGTCGATGCCATTCCCATGGCGTGTAGGCCTTGGCATACAAGTCGTACATCGATTGTCCGCACCAAAGGCTTTGGGGGTTATTAATGACGAACTCTCGTTCCCTAATGTCCAAGGTCATTGTGTCGGCTGTGTAGGTTTGGAGTTTGATCGCATCGACACCGGCTTCAGCCGCAGCATCGACAATCTGCAACGCCCTGTCCAATGACTGATTGTGGTTCCCAGACATCTCCGCGACCACAAACGGTGCCACATGTGGTCCTATTTCCCGGTCTCCAATTCTCATCAATTCCCTCCCCATGAAGTTCTCAGCATCCAGTTCATCACCACGCGCCTCGCCTCCTCGTCTGAATCATCCATGGAATCTATGCCTCCCAGTCAGTCGGCCTTGCCGAGGATCGCCGTCGGCGCGGAGATGCTGTTGACGACGAGGTCTCCGCGCGCGCCGACCACTCCGCCGGCGACCACGCCCACGCCGCCCACGTCGATCCGGCCCGAGTGTTCGCACAGACGCCGCGAACCGTCGAACAGCCGGCTGACCTCCGCGATCATGGCCTCGGACAGATCCAAGCGCCAAATCTCCAGGCCTCGCTTCCGTGCGAGGCTCACGACGTCCGGTTGCACGGCATCCGGCTGCGCGATAACGAGGCAGCCCCTCGCTTTCACCCGGCGCGCGTCGGTGCAGGAGAACTTCCTCTGCCGGTCGATGGCCACGCCGACATCGCACGGCGGCCCTCCGCCGCATTCGACCATGCTGCGGGCCAGCGACACGATCCGGTCCGCGCCCGGCGGGATATAGACGCTGCCGCGCGGATAGCGGATCTGGAGGAAATCGCACAGCGAGTTGACGAGCAGCCGGTCCTCATCGTACGGCACCCACGTCATGCCGTCGGGCGCCGGTGCAGGCGGGCGGATCTCCCGGTCGGCCATCCACAGTTTCACGTCCCCGCGGAAGAAATCGAACACTTCGCCGTCCTGTCGCGGGCCGGCCGTTTCGATGTGGGCGATGCAGTAATTCCGGCCCATGCGGAGCGGCGTGAATCGGAGCGGCGCCGGCCGGTCCCGGCGGCTGCGCGCCAGCGTCATCACCACGGGCAGCGCGGTCTTGGACGACAGGACTCGCAGGGCCGACCGGAGTTCCTCCAGGGTGGTGCAGGCGCTCCGGTTGACCCACCGCGAGTCAAACGACGGCCGTCGTGCGCCCCGTCTGGCCTTGCGGGCGGCGGCGGCCGCCGCATCCGCGGTCTCGGGCGTCACGGCCTTGCGGCCTGTCCGGCCAATCCGCAGAATAGTCTCAAACGGCTCAACTCCGTGCCGCCGACTGCTTTCGTCGATCAGCGGCTGGAAACTGGAGTGAAAACAGGTGATGCCTGAGGCGATTTCGACAGGCAGTAGCCCGATGTCTCTCGGCATGAGCGGGGCGATGCTGTCCTGGGCCACCCGGATCAGCGATTTCCAGTCGATGCTTCCAATGTCGTAACCTTCGCGATCCAGGATGGCCGCCAGGAGTTCGGTCGGCGCGTTGCCGGCGCTGCGGCCCATGCCCCGGAGCGAAGCGTCCAGGTGCGTGGCGCCTTCCTCGACGGCCGCGAGGCAGTTGGCGATCACCAACTGCAGGTTGTTGTGCCCGTGGAACCCCAGCGGCCCGCCGCACCGCGTACGCGCCGCACCGATGTACGCCCGGATCTGACGCGGCGTCATGCCGCCGGCCGAGTCGACTAGGACGGCCACGTCCGCGCCAATGTCCGCGGTGGCTGAGCATGTTTCCGCGAACCGTTTCGGCGTGACGAGGTAGCTCTTCATGAGGTTGGACCAGACCTCGAGTCCGAGCCCTTTGGCCAAGGCTACGGCCTTCTCGGCCTCGCGGTACTGATCGATATTCGTGCCCACGCGCAGGAATCGGATCCCCGCGTCCGCCGCCCGGCGGATATTGTCCTCGGACGCGATGCCAGGGATGAAGAAGACCCCCACCTTCGCCTTGCGCCCGGCAGCGGCCACGGCGGCCTGCATGTACCGGGTGTCGCTCTCGGCCGCGGTCCCCCGGCCCGCGTACTGGGCATTCAGGCCCAGCCCATGTCCGACCTCGATGCGCCGGATGCCGGCCCGGCACAACGCGGCGGCGATCAGGAACGTATCCTCGGCGGTGAACTGGTAGTTAATCAGATAACTGCCGTCGCGGATTGTGCAGTCCAGGATTTCCAGCCTCGGCATGATCACCCCTCGTTCAGCGCGTCGAGCACCGCCGTGCAGGCCCGATCGATGTACTCCGACGTGATGCCGGGTTCGACCCACAAGTTTACCACCCGCCGTCCCACATACTCCGCGTTCGCCAGAGCGCGCGAATCCTGCGTCCGGCCCGACGCGTACCAGCGGTGGAGCGGAGGATACCAGTTGCTGGCATCCAGCCCCGCGGCGCGCAGCCGCTCAGTGACGCGGACCTGGCGGTCCTCCCGCAACAGAAAACTGAAGCGCCACGGAACGGCTCCGGGGCTAAGCGGGGGAAGCTGGATGAGCGGGTGCTGTAGACCCCTGTGGTAACGTGCCGCGTTCTCGCGGCGGACCCGCACCACGGAGTCGAGATCGTCCAGACGCCGCAGGATGCCGTCCACCTGCGCGCCGGTGGCCCGAAACAGGTACATCTCGCGGTAGACGGAGGGCAGCGCCAGAAAGAGTTCGTGCAGCCGTTCGTTCATGTCGGTCAGAGGACGCAGCGCGTAGTAAACCTTCCGGTACTCGGCCTGCATGCGAGGAATGCGCTCGCCGAAGAAGGGCAGGGCCTCCGCATCCTTGCGCACGCGCCGGTCCATCTCCGCGTCGTCGGTCAGTACCGCCCCGCCGAACCCGACATCCAGGATCTTGGTGTGGCCGAAACTCACGACCGACAGATCGCCGAACGATCCGAGTTTCCGTCCGCGATACTCGCCTCCCATCGCCTGCGCCGCGTCCTCGATCACGGGCACGCCATGGCGCGCAGTCAAATCCAGGATCTCCGCCATGGCAGCGGGCTCGCCATAGAGATGCGCTGGAACGACCGCGGCGACGTCGGAGGTCCGGTCCAGGAGCGTCCCCAGGGCCGCGGGGTCCATGTTGCAGTCCCGCAGGCTGACGTCGCAGAAGAGCGGCTGGAAGTCCGCATACAGCGTGACGCTGGCCGGGCTCGGGCACAGGATGTCCGGCAGAATGACCTTACCGCCCCCGCGCCGTAGCGCCTGCAGTGCGAGGTAGATCGCCGTCGCGCCGCACCCCGTGATGCAGCAATGCCGCCGGCCGAGGTAGGCCGCGAGGCGGGATTCGAGTTGCTGCGCTGGATCCATGCCGTTGTTGCTCACGTCTCGCGACCCCAACCGCGGTCGAGCATCGCCAACGTGCCGATCCCTCTGCAAGCCGTCACGCCTTTCCGGCAAGCAGGGAACAGATGGCCGGGATTCCGTCTATGGTGCATACGTTCTCCAACGCCATGACTCTGAGTTGCGCGTTGATCTGAGGGTTCCATGCGGGCGAACACAATACGAAAATGCGAAGATGCGGCGCCCGCTTGGGGAACGCTGGCGCCAAGACCTCGTGCGGAAAGCCCTCGACGCGGGTTCCGATCTTCTCGGTGGAGATATCCACGACGTCGATCGTGATCGGGAGGGCAGACCCCAGCTTCTCCGCAATCCGACGCGCATACTCGTTCGCGGGCCAGAAGTAGACGTGCGCAGCGCCACCGGCAGCTTCCACGTGCCGCGCCACGCACGCAGCCACTTCGCCAGCTTGCCGTTCTTTGCTCTCGCGCACCCGGCAGGCCGTTCGGTAAAGACCATGCCCGGACTCCACCAGAGCACGACGCCGTTCCTCAGTCACGCCGGGCAGTCGTCCCGTCGCTTTGTCGCGCGTCGGATCCGTCAGACGTGCTAGTAGAGACATCCCGAAGAACCGGCTCGCACCCGCGGTATCGACCTCGATGACCTCAAACCCCAGGCTCGCCAACAGGCGCCCCAGATGGAACGGCGTGAAATGCAGGAGATGCTGATGGTCCATGGATACACCGGGCAATCTCTCGAAATCTGGTACCTCGAGAACAAGCCCCCCCCCGATCCGTAGCGTTTCGCGTACCTTCCTTAACCAGTTCCGGGCTGCGGTCACGTGCTCCAACACGTAGTAGCTTACCACGCAATCGTACCCCGTGTCGAATCCGGCATCGCGAAGCCCCGACTTCTGCCCAACGAACCCCCTCCTCGCCGACCCGTTCGCCTGGACCAGTATGGGATCGAAGCCGTCCGCCATGTACCCTTGGCGGCGCAGATCCACCAGGAACTCACCGCTTCCCGCACCCACCTCCAGGATCCTCCCGCCTTGCGGGACATGCCGCGCAAGCATCGCCAGCCTGTACTCGACGTCGTAGTCTCGGGCCGCTGTCGCGACATACAGGGCGCCCATGTCGTACGACGCACTGTAGTAGTCGAACATGAACTTGTCCGGCGGCACTTTCGAGGCGAGCACGAATCCGCATTTGGAGCAAACCGCGTCATGCATGATCATCTCAAAAGCGACTCGGCTTCGGGTCTGGACGAGATGCCGACGCGTTCCCAAGGCGAGAAGCTCCGCGTTGCCACAGACGTCGCAGGTCTTGGCTTTCCACTCGGCGCATTTTCTGACGGGAGTGTCACCCATGGTTCCGCTTCCTTCCGCGTCGGCGTTGGCGAGCAACGTCGGCTTGCCTCGTTCCGGCCAAACGGTTCGCCCATTCGGAACCCCACAGTACCCGACACTCGCCAACTGTCCGAGAAAACACCCTCCCCATCCTTTCGCATTCCTGCAGAACAGACTGCAAGTTCTTCCTGAACTCGCCGATGTCGAACGACAGCAACCCATGCCGTCGGCCGAGGTAGGCCGCGAGGCGTTCCTCCAACGATGCGCGCATGATCTGCGTCGTGTCCGGCGTCATGAATCCTTCTCCTGCCGGCCGAACAACGCGATGCATTCGCGCAAGGTCACGAATCGGAAGGGCCGTTTCAGGCGTTCGCACTCCTGCAGCACAAACTCCAAGTTTCTTCGGAACTCACCAAGGTCGAACGAAAGCAGCCCGTGCCGCTGGCCGTTGGGATTCGGCAGAACGGTGCTGGGATGGTTCACGGCCACCAGTAGCGGCGCACTCGCGAGGAAGGCCTTCAGACCGTCGCGGAGCGAAGCATGGTGAAACGACAGATCGATGTATCGCCGCAGCGGCTCCCGGTCGTACTCCGCACGCACCGGAACCATGGACATTGGCACTTCCAGCACGCCCAACGCATCCGGTCCGGGCACACGGTAATCGTTCCGCGACGGGTAATAAGGCTCCTGCGGGGTCCCGTACCAATCCAGCGAGCGTTGTGAGTCCTTGCGCACGCGGCCCGGCATGGCCGTCGAGTCGCATGTTACGCCCAGTTCTTCCAGCACTCCCATTACCGCGCTCGAACAGAATCCTTCTCCCATGCGGGACACGTCAGGAACGAACCCGAAGGCCCTCATGTCCGTCCATGACTCCCGAAGTACGCAACGCAGATGCGAAGGGTCCAACTCCCTTCGCCGTTGGCCGTCGGCCAGACCGCAAAGATGAGGATGCCAGCCGATCATGTCGCCTCCTGCCGCGCAGGATGCCCACGTTTCGGCGAAACGCCGGAACAGAAAAGCCGCATGTCCGCACTCATGCCCGATCTGCGAGTCCACCCGGACAAACCACGTGACCCGCGGCGTCACTCCTCCGGAGTCGGCGTATCGACTCAACAGGTCCCGGATTCGGGGGATCCCCTCGTCTACGCCCCGCCACGTGAGTCCGCTTTTCGGTCCTTTCTCCAAGCTGGGGTCAAAGGCATCCGGATCGGCGTCAAAGGTCAGTGCAACATGCAGGAGCTTTTCCATCGGTCGCCGTTTCACGTGCTGGTCGACGCCGCCCGCCAGCCGGCAAAATCCCGGTAAAGGTAAACCGCAAACTCGAAAAGCGGATAGTCGTGGCGCAGAGTCACTCGCTTGGTCAGATGGTGTTTGCAGAACACGAAGACCTCCTCGGGCGAGTAGTAATACAGATGCGGCTCCCGAAAATCGACGTACGAAGTCAGCATGTCCACAGCTACGCCCTTCCGACTGGCGTCGTAGCAGCAGCTCAGAACGTCCTTCATCAGGGCCAGGTTGTCTTCGTGCTGCAGGCGGTTGTTGAAAGTCTGAGACGAGACCACGAAGTCGAACGCGCGTGGAATGCCATCGACCTGGATGTCACGCAGTTCGAAACGGGCATCGGCATATTTCGCTGACGCCATCTCGATGAACTCCGGGCAGATGTCGTAGCCGGTGTACTCCACGTGTACGCCCTGCTGCTTCAGGTAGGCATAGAAGTCGGCATGCCCGCATCCCACGT
>JAQBFL010000476.1:0-3650 GCA_032123415.1 bacterium
GTCAGCCCCTTCGTCGAGACCGGCCACGCGATCGCCGACCGTATCGCGCGCGGTGAGAACGATCACAGGCAACCGCTCGCCGGCGAGCCGCAGGCGGCGCAGCCACTGAAGACCGTCGCCGTCGGGCAGTCCCCGATCCAGAATGACCAGCGCCGGGCGCTGCGCGGCGAAGCGTGTTTCAGCCTCCCGCACAGCTCCCGCGGTCTCCACGCCGTAACCGGCTTCGCGCAATCCGTGCTCCAGGCTACGGGCCACGTGCGGATCGTCCTCCACCACGAGGATGGACCCGGTGACGGCGTCTGAAGACATGGCGGACATGAGTGGGACGGCCTCCTGCCTTAAGCAATCTTAAGACTTCGTGAATGGCTAATTCCATCCGTGCGTGCCCATACTACGCTGGTTTAGTGAAAGGGTCAATGGCATGACAGGCACATGGCGCAGCGTGATGAAGGCAGGTCGGGTGATGCGGCAGGCCTTGAGCGAGCAGCGAGTATGCATCCGCGAGGTCCACGAGCGCCTGACGCCCTACCTGCGGTCGCCGGCCGACACCCCGCGCGAGTATGCCGTGAGTCCCGGCGGCGTGCCGACGTCGTTCTATGCCTGGCGCAAGAATATCTTCTCGACCCTGTTCCACTCGGTCTACCTGCTGCTGGATTGCCCGGAGCCGCGCCGTCACCTGTACGGGATGTTGATTCATCTCTATCGAATCTGGGTAACCTCGGCCGACAACCTGCTCGACGACGAGGACAAGATCGTGGTGCCCATCGCGATGCCCGGCTCGTCGCGGGTGATGCGGCAGGTGGTGGCCGTGATGGCCGCGGATCGCGTGTTGGGGGACCTGCTGCGGGAGGCCGTCGCGCATGGCGTCCTCGACGGGCGCGCGGCCGACGGGCTGCAGCGTGAAACGCTAACGCGCCTGTTGCCCAGTGCCGCCGAGGAGGCTTCCGAGGAGGGCGGCGTGTTGGTCAGGCCGCCACCCGAACACGTGCTGCAGACGATCCACCGGCTGAAGACCGGCCTCCTGTTCAACATCGCCTTCGCCGGACCGGAGATTGCCGAACCGGCGCCGGATCGTGCGCGCATGGCCGGCTTGAAGGCGGCCCTCATGCAGTTCGGGTTGGGATGCCAGGCGCTCGACGACATCCGGGACATGGGTCGAGACCTGAAAGAGCGCCGGCATAACGTCGTGCTCTCCTGGATTGCGCACAACAAGCCCGAGGCCCTGCCGGCCCTGGCCGCCAGAGCCGGCGCCGGCGCCGACCGGCTCTACCTGCCGCCCACGCCCGGCGTGGCGGCCACGGCCGAGTTGGGCTTCCGCATGATGCGCGACGGTCTCGCACGCCTGGGGCAGGAGGGGCTGGGTTTCAGCGCGGAGGACGCCGGCGGCATGGCGCGCTCGATGTTCGCGGTGCTGGATCTGAGGGAACTCAACCATGCGTAGATCGGCCCCAGCTCGCTCAGCCTGCGCCCAGAGGACAACGGGCATCACGCTGGACCACGCGGCCGCGTGGTACGACTGGTTGGCGCCCGTGATGACCCTCGGCCTGGAAACGCGCCTGCACCGGCATGTTCTGAGTCAACTCGCCTTAACCAGGCCCCTCTCCGTGCTCGACGTGGGTTGCGGCACGGGGACGCTGACCCGGCGGGTTTTCGCCGCCACCCCGGACGGCGCCGAACGCCGCGTGGTCGGACTCGATGCAGCGGAGGCCATGGTCGCCGTGGCGCGACGCAAGTTTCCCGACTACCCGGGACTCCGATTCGAGGCCGCGCTGGCCGAGGACCTGCCCTACCCCACGGGCTGCTTCGACCGCGTTCTGTCCACATTCTTCTTCCATCATCTCGACATGCGACTGAAAGAGCGTGCGGTGGCGGAGATCTGGCGCGTGCTGCGCCCCGGCGGGCGGGCCGTCGTCGTCGATGTCGACGTGCCCTACACCCGATTCGGCGCCCTCTGCGCCTATTCGGGTTACTGGCTGTTTCGACAGCCCGAGATCAAGGAGAATATCGACGGCAAGCTGCGTACCGTCTTTCAGAACAGCCCCTTTGGAGGATGCTGGAGAATCGTCTCCCGCCACGCAGGTTACCTGAGCCTTTTCGAGTTGGAGAAAGACGCAAAGCAGAAAGGAAAGCAAGGATGAGAGAACGAACGGGAAACTGGAAGGTGTGGATGTTGGGCGCAGCGATGACGTGGTCCGCTGTAGCGATCGGAGAACCCCAGAACGGCGAAGTCAAGGATGATCCGGTTGGTGTGGCCGCGGCGGCCTACTTCCAGACCGTCTTCGATGGGCTGAAGGAGGTCGCAGACCGGAAGCCCACGGTGGAGACGCTGCGCGAGGCCATGAAGTCGCTGGCGGAACGCACGGAAGGGTTCTTCGGCGGAACACTGATCGACACGAACTTCGTTATCCGCCAGGTGTACAACCCCCGGGACTTCCTGGCCCGGGGCTTCGATCTGAAGAAGGTCAAGCAACTGGACGACTTCTGGGCGGAGATGCGGGTGGAGCCGAAGCCGCAGTTGAGCGAGCCGGCGCACGGCAACATCATGCAGCCTCGGCTGATCGCCATGCGCTATCCCGTGATGACCGACGGCCGGTTCGAGTCCATCGTCAGCGTCATGATCCGTACCGCGGCGTTTCTCGAAGCCACCGGCCTGGACCGGTGCAAGGCCTATCGCATCACCTGCCGGGGAACCATGGCGGAAGAAGACGGCAAACTCGTCGGCGACGTGCGGACCATTTCGCTGAAGCTGCCGTCGACGGAATGGAGCATCGAATACGTATTGTGAAGGAGGCTCTGCCGTGAATGTGCTGATTGCCGGAGCGGGAGGCATACTGGGGCGCAAGTTGGTCGAGCGATACCTGGAGCGCGGCGACCGTGTCGCGGCCCTCGTGCTCAACGTCGAGGAACTGCGCGGGCTCGCGCATGACCGGCTTGCGGTCAGGGCGGCCGACGTAACGCGGCCCGAAACTCTGCGCGGCGTTTGCGACGGGTGCGCTGTCGTGGTGTCCTGTATTGGCATCACACGGATCAAGGGGCGGTTAACGCACGAAGATGTGGACTACCGGGGCAACCTCAACCTGCTGCGCGAGGCTGAGCGGGCCGGCGTACGAAAGTTCGGATTCATATCGCCCGCCGGGACCGACACGGGGCACCGTACCGTGCCGCTCCTGGCCGCCAAGTACCGCTTCGAGCAGGAGTTGCGCCGCAGCGGTCTGGAGTGGGTGCTGTTCCGTTCGGGAGGGTTCTTCGAGGACCTTGCCACCCTGAAAGACATGGCGGCCAAGAGCGCGCTGTTCGTGATCGGAAAGGGGACCAGCCGTTCCACGCCCATCAGCGTCAACGACCTCGCCGCCCTGATGGTCGACGGACTCGAGCGCCAGGTCAACGCGGTGGTGGAGATGGGAGGCCCCGAGCACCTGACATGGGTGGACATCTGCAAAACCTGCTTCGCGGCGCAGAACAAGCCCGCTCGCCTGATCCATGTACCCGTGTGGCTGTGCAAGGCCACCCTGACGGCGCTGCGGCCGTTTTCCTTCCGCCACTACGCGATGGGGCAACTGCTGCTGTTCATGTCGACGCGCGACGTGTGCACACCCACCTGTGGAACCCTGACCTTGCGCGGCCACCTGAGGCCCTGAGGGCTGCATTCC
>JAQBFL010000477.1:0-2541 GCA_032123415.1 bacterium
GCGCTGTTGACGATCCCCGTCAGACTGGAGCTGTTCAGGTGCATCTGCATAACGTACTGCACGTTGCGAGCCACCGGTGCGGTCAGCCACAACGGCCCCCAACTCGCCTGGCCAGCCGCCAGATCCCACGCCCCCATGTGCAGGGTGTTGGTCTCGATGTAAACACAAAAACCGCTGTTCGTGCCGCCTTGTTCGTAAATGATCTGCGCGTCGTGGATATTGTCGCCCGTTCGGAAGGCGAGGGCAAGCGTCTTCTCGGAGTAGGACGCGCCGCTGTCGATGCTCACGTCACTCGGCACGCTCAGCCAGTCGTTCGTGCCGTCGAAGAACCGCCCCGGGTCCGACTTGTACGCGCGGTCGGCCCAGACCGGACGCGCGCCGGCCTGGGTCTGAACCGCGACGTGGACGGAATCCACGCGGTTCGTCCAGCGCGCGAGTTCGGAAGCGTTGGTCAACGCGATGCCTTCGTCCGAGCGCAGCCACAGTACGGCGTCCTGAGCGTCCGGGAAGTCCACCACGACGATCCGGGTGGTGACGGTGACCTCTTCCGCTCCCCGCGTCACAGTGAGCGCAATCTCGTACTCGCCCGCGGCGTCGAAATTCATCGTGCAGGCCAGATCGTTGCTGACCCCGTTCAGGAATGTCACGGCGCCCGGCCCGCTTGCCTTCGACCACGCATAGGCCAACGCCCCGGTCGAGAGCGTGTCCACGGCGACATGGCCCGTATAGGGAACGTCCGCGCCGACGAAATAGGTCTTCAGCCCGTCCGCGCTGACCGCCAGGGGGCTGGGCGACAGGTCCTTGACGAACAGGTCGGCCGCGCCGGGCGAGCCGTTCGTCCATGCGCTCGCGCGCCAGTTGGCCGGATCGTCGAGGTCGCCGAGCGGATCGCGCGCGACCAGCGAATAGCCGTCGCCGTCCGCCGCTTCGGGCCAGGGGTCGCCATCGTCGTACGTCACGGAGAGCGCCAGCGCATTGGACGCGTTGCGCAATTCCACCGTTTCGCCCGAGTTGCTCAGTTGCCCCGAGTACTGTCCCAGGACGGGAACGCCGGGGTAGCGGGCGGCGAAGTGGCTCGCCGAACTGACCACTACGGCGTATCCCCCGGCCGCCAGGCGGGTGTCCTGCGGAAAGGTGAAGGAAATCCCGTCGGCGAGCGACCAGCCGGAGACATCGAGTTCGAACGCCGCCATGTTGCGCAGTTCGATGAACTCGAAGTCCTGGTGGTCTTCCCCCGCGCCGGCCTTCGGGTGGTACATGATCTCGGTGATGCGCAGCGCGGCGTCGGGCGCCGCAGCGACGAACGTGGCCTCGGCCAGAGCGCTCCAGACGTTGCCGCTCCTGGCCCGCGCGCGGATCGTCGCGGTCTGGGTCAGCGCGATGGCGTTCGTGTAGAGGAGCGCCGTGGGGCAGATCGAACCGCCGGGCGCGCGGGGGTCGTCGCCGTCCACGGTGTAGTAGATGTCGCCGTCGGTCGCCGCCACCGCGACGGCGGCGGGCATCGCCAACACCCCGCCCTGCGAAGCGAACCGCGGCGGATCGATGACCGGATAGGCGGGGTGGCCGTGGATGCGGGCGCGGCGGCAGGCGATCAGCAGGCGTTCGGCATTGCGATCCATCTGGCGGAAGGCGTAGTTGCGGGCCGTGTACCAGTGGTCGTTGCGCGTGATGACCGGGATTTCGTCCACAGGGTCGTAGGGCGCGCAGGCATCGCCCCAGCGCGCGGACTCGCAGACCATGGCGTCGTCAATGAAATCACACAGCGCCATCCAGCGCTGCCGGGAGCGTTCGTCGCTCAGCGCCCCGCCGTGGAAGCCGTGCTTATACAGGCGATCGGCAAAGAGCATGCGAAACTCGCCGTTCCGCCACAGGGCGCGGAAGAGCTTGACGATCTCGGCGGCCGCGTCCCGTTCCAGAAGACCCGTCGGCGCGCCGTCCAGAAAATCGGGATGCACCCGCGCGCCCGCGGTCGAGCGGTTGCTGTCGCTCCAGCTCATCTCGGCGTCCCACGAGAAGAACCGCGTCGGCGTCGGCGACTCGCCGTCCCGGTTGGCGGCATAGAAGTCGTTCCAGTCGCCTCCTCCCGCATGCCACCACGCCAGCACGTAGTCGCAGAAGTTCGTGACGTCCACATACCCCTGGGCCAGCGCGTAGTTGGTGGCGACGCCCAGGTCCGTCAGCGTGTCGTTGGCCAGCACGTTGACCAGGTAATTGTATCGCGCCCCGTTGCCGCCGGACATCAGACGACCGTGCTTGATCACCGACCAGACATTGGTCTGGTCCGGTTCGTCGTAATAGGTCCGCATGTGGTGCTCGTCGGGATATTCGCAGAGATTGTAGATGCCCCAGTAGAGGCCGTTGAGATACAGATGCACGAATGTGCCGCGCGCGCCGTCGCCGGACATGGCGATCTGAGCGTCGCGCAGCCATTGGTCGCGCGTCAGCGTGGATAGGGGACGTATATACTTATATGGGTTAAATCGAGATAGCCCCGTTTGATGGAATACTCAACGAACTTTATGGTCCTTTCGATACTCTCCC
>JAQBFL010000478.1:0-10704 GCA_032123415.1 bacterium
GATGCGCTGATGGAGGGGCACGGGCCTCCGCGACCGCGAGGGGTTTTGCAAGAGCCTCTTACGATTAGGATTACGATTAGGATTGTGAATCAGACCTCAGTAAATGGCCACTTGAGTCAATCAGGCAGGCAGGAAGTCCAGATGAGACTGCGGGAAGGAGCAAACCCACGTCATATTCATCGCAACCTATTGCCGCGCAATTAGAAACATATGCAGCGCGAGCGACTACAAGCCTCGCCAGAGTCTCATCCAGTCTCACGCTGACAGGCCAAGGACGTCAGTTATTTGAAGTGATAACCGCCCCTAAACCGCGGCACTTACTCGGTCTTAACCGATACGCTGATCCGGCTCACCCAGCGCCCTCCAAAGAACGCAGCATGGGCGTTTCTCGAGTATTGGAGGGTCGGGACTTCGGCGAGCTCAGTCGAGCCGCTCCGTCCCGACCGGAATAGGAAGATGGCAAAATGCGAATGCTGCGACGAGACCCGTTCTTGACTCCGCGGAATGCGACCGCTAGGCTTCATCAATCACTGGCACGGACCGAGCCTCGGACGGCCGGCGCGGCATGGACGTAGTTCAGAACCGGAGATAACGATGCAAGACAAGACCTGCAAGGGCGATCACACCGGGCACCTGTGCGTGCTCGTCAGCAAGGGACGTTTCGACCAGATCCGCGAACTGGTCCTCAACCCCCGCTTCATCTGCTTCAACTGCGGCCGCGTCGCCGACTCCGAGCAGAACCTGTGCAATCCGATGCCACTGCAGAAGCAGTAGGCAACCCGGCAGAGGCGCACCATGAGAATGGCGATGACGAATTTCAGCCTGCGGCACCCGTGGGTCGTCGTGGCCGCCAGCGCCGCGCTCACGATCGGCCTGGCCTGGCAATTCCCCAAGGTGCATTTCGACAACGACCCCGAGAATATGTTGTCGAAGGACGAACACGTGCGCGTGTTCCATCATGAGGTGCAGACGAAGTACAAGCTGTACGACTTCGTCATCGCCGGCATTGTGAACGAGCGGCATCCCGACGGCGTATTCAACCCGGACACGCTCGGGCGCGTGTACGACCTGACCGGCGCGCTGCTGCGCCTGCACCGTACGCCGGAGGGGTTGCCGGCCGTCGTGCTGCCCGCGCGCGGCGATGTTCCAGAGCGGCCGCTTGCGTTCGACTTGCGCCCCGCGGGCCGCTGGCGGCGCGCGCTCAACGTGGCCTTCCGCCATGACCCCAACCGGTTGTTCGATGCCGAGGGCCGTGCCGCCGTCATCGCCGGGGAGATCGTGGCGCCGAGCGTGGTGGACAGCATCCGGCAGGCCGAGCTCGGAGCGCTCAAGATCGAGTATCTCATGGAGTTGCCACCCGCGACCCGCAAGGAAGCCCTGGCGCTCCGCGACACGGCGATGGGCAACCCGCTGTACAACGGCACGCTTTTCTCCGAGGACGGCAAGGCCGTCTGCATCTACATCCCGCTCGTGAACAAGACCTACAGCCACAACGTGGCGGGTCTGGTGCGCGCCCTGACCGCGGACTGGCCCGACGAGGACCGGGTGCTGATCACGGGCCTTCCCGTGGCTGAAGACACCTTCGGCGTCGAGATGCTGGTCCAGATGGCCACGTCCGCCCCGCTGGCCGCGCTGGCCGTGTTTGTGTTGATGCTGTTCTTCTTCCGGCGGCTGAGCTTGATCGTCGCGCCCATGCTGATCGCCATCCTGAGCATGGTCTGCACGATGGGGCTGTTGATCGGCCTCGGGTTCGACGTGCACATCATGAGTTCCATGATCCCGATCTTCCTCATGCCCATTGCCGTCGCCGACTCGGTTCACATCCTCAGCGAGTTTTTCGACTCCTACCGCCTCTACAACGACAAGTGCAAGACCGTGCTGCACGTCATCGATCACCTGTTCAAGCCCATGCTCTACACGAGCCTCACGACCATCGCGGGCTTCGCCTCGCTGGCGCTCACCCCGATCCCGCCGGTGCGCGTGTTCGGATTGCACGTCGCCTTTGGGGTGGCGTTGGCCTGGGTGCTGACGATGACGCTGATCCCTGCTTACATCATGTTGGCCGTCAGCGAGACATCCCTCCGCCGGCTGCAATCCTCCAAGCCGCGCCTGGACGGCGACGGCGCCGCGCGGCGGCACGGCGCCATGGAGCGTACGCTCGAAAAGGTCGGGCTGTTCACGTACCGCCGCTGGGGCGTCGTCCTGGCGTTCACGCTCCTGCTGTCCGCCATTTCGGCCTATGGCATTTCGCTCATTCGCGTCAACGACAACCCGGTCAAGTGGTTCACGGCTGCCCACCCCATTCGCGTGGCCGACCAAGTGCTGAACGATCATTTCGGCGGCACCTACACCGCCTACCTGACGCTGGCCGCCGCCCGCCCCGACCGCGCCGCCTGCGACGAGAAGGCCGCCGCCATCGCCGCGGCGGCGCGGGAACGTTTCGGCGCGGAACTGCCGGCTGCGACCGCGGCGTTCCTGGCCGAGCTCGAACGGCTGCGCCCGCTTTACGCCAACGTCCACAGTGCCGACATGCGCAAGTGCTTCGTGCAACTGGTCGAGAAGGCCGGCGAGATCGACAGCGCGGCCGCCGAATCCTGGAGGCGTCTGGCCGACGCCATCAACTACCTCGACCCTCAGGGGCTGACCTATGCCACGCTGATCACCGCCCTGGACGCGGTCCGGGAGGCGCCGGAGGCGGACAAGCGGGTGTTGATCACGCGCCTGCAGCCATCGCGGGAACTCGCCGGCGAAACGCTTCAGGAGCATGCGCTCGGCATCTGCGACTCGTTCACGGAACTGTCTTTCCGCGAGTTTGTGTTCGAGATGGAGGCCGAGCTGACGGCCCCCTTGTTCAAGAAGCCGGCCATGCTCAAGTACGTCGAGGGCCTGCAGGAGAGCCTGCGCGGCATCGCCGTCGTGGGCAAGAGCTCATCCGCCGTGGACGCGCTGAAGAAGGCGTCCTTCGAACTCTCCTACGTGGCCCCGCCCGCGGACGCCGACACCGCCGAGTTGGCGGAGTACGAGACGCGCAACCGGGCGAACTACGCCGTGCCCGGTTCGGTTTCCGCCGTGGCCCAGGTCTTCACGCAGCTCGAGGGCATGAAGAAGCGCGACGCGCTGTTCCACATGGTCACCCGGAACTACGAAGAAGTGAACCTGTGGGTGCAGTTGACCAGCGGCGACAACCGGGACATGGAAGCCGTGGTCGAGCATGTCCGCCGCCACATCGAGCAGAATCCGCCGCCCGTCGAGTTGAACGTCGGGTGGGCCGGCCTGACTTATCTCAATGTCGTCTGGCAGGACCGCATGGTCAAGGGCATGCTTTCCTCTCTGGTCAGTAGTTTCGTGACCGTTCTGGTCATGATGATCGTCCTCTTCCGTTCGCCGCTGTTCGGCGTGCTGTCGATGCTGCCGCTGTCCGTCACCATCGCTTTCATCTACGGTCTGATCGGGCTTGCGGGCAAGGATTACGACATGCCGGTGGCGATTCTCTCGGCGCTGACGCTGGGGTTGAGCGTCGATTTCGCGATCCACTTTCTGGAGCGGGCGCGCGAGCTGCAGCGCCAGAAGGGATCGTGGGAGACGGCCTGCCGCTTCATGTTCCATGAACCCGCGACGGCCATCACGCGCAACGCCGTCACGATCTCGATCGGCTTCATGCCGCTGCTGCTGGCGCCGCTCGTGCCCTACCGCACGGTCGGCTTCTTCCTGGCCGCGATCATGGCCGTGTCTTGGGTCGCCACGCTGCTCCTGCTGCCGTCCCTCTTGACCATGCTGCGGCGTTTCCTCTTCAAGTAGCCGTCAGCCGCCGCGGGCCCGGTCTTGCTCCGCGGGTCCCGCGGGGGTTCTCGCGCCGCTGCGGCTGCCATGCCGGGCGCGGCTCGCCGCCGCCGGGGGGGAGAATCGTCGCGTCTGCCGAGGCGACCCAGACAAAGCGCGAGAGCGACTTGCTGCCCTTGTAGGCGGGCACCCGATAGCGCCGCACCTTGAGCCCGCAATCGACCAGAATCTGCTCGAAGCGTTTGTTCGCCTCCACCGACCACACGGCCAGACACCCGCGATCGCGCAGCGCGCGGCGGCAGGCGTGAATGCCATCGGCGCCGTACAGCCGGCGGTTGCCCGCGGTGGTCATGGCGCTGGGGCCGTTGTCGATGTCGAGCAGAATGGCGTCGAAGCGGCCGACGGAACGCGAGATCAGCTCGACGACATCCCCCACCTGAAGCTCCACGCGCGGGTCGGCCAGCGGCCGGCCGTTGAGATCCGCAAGGAACTCGCGGTTCCATTGCACCACGGCCTCCATCAGTTCCCCCACCACGACCCTGGCGGTGGCGGGCAGCAGATCGAGGGCCGCCCGCAGGGTGTAACCCAGCCCGAGGCCCCCGACGAGCACGCTCGGCGTGGCGCGACCGGCCAGGGCGGCGCATCCCAGACGCGCCAGTTCGAGTTCCGACTCGTGCTGGCGGCTGGTCATCAACTCCTGCCCAGCGATCTGGATCGTGAACTCGCGGTCGTGCCGCTCGAGCACCATCTCGTGTCCGCCCGTGAGCCGGGCGCTGGCCAGTTTGATTCGCGGCTTCATCTCGGTTTGACCTTGTCCTTCGCTACTCTCGCTGCCCGCGGCGCGGCGTCAGCCCTTGCGTTTGTCCAGAACGCGCCGGGCCTTGCCCTCGAAGCGCTCGATAAGTTCGCTCCTGCAGCCCATACATCACGCGCCATACAGCACGGAGTGCGACCGGAAAAAAGCTTTGGCGCAGTCAGTGGCTCCCAATGAGGCGATTCTGACACAAGCCCAGGGCGGACGCAAGACGCAAGGCGGTCAAGCTACTTCACGTTGAACATATCGAACAAGCTCGGTCCTTCGGGCGACGGCGGCACCACGGGATGCTCATAGCCCTCATCGGCCGGCAAATCCATCCCCTGCCTCGCCGCAACCGCCAGCTCATCGCAACGGGTGTTTTCGGGATGCTCGGCATGACCCCGCACCCAAACGAACTTCACTTCATGGATGAGGGCAAGCTTCGGCAGTTCATCCCATAGGTCGGGATTGAGTGCAGGGTACTTGCCCTTGCCCTTTCTCCATCCCTGCCGACGCCAACCCTCGGCATAGCCGCCGTTGAACATGTCAGCCACGTAGCGCGAATCGCTGTAGATGGTGACCTTGGATCTCTTCCCGTCCATGGAGCGGAGACCGACAATGGCCCCCATGAGTTCCATGCGATTATTGGTGGTCCTGCGGAAGCCGCCTGAGAGTTCCTGCCGCTGCCCGTTGCGAATCAGCAGGACGCCATAGCCGCCCGCCCCGGGATTGGGCATGGCGGCACCGTCAGCGTAGATAATCACTTCCGTATCATCGGTAGACATGGCGGGGAGTATGGCAGAAGAGGGGGGGGCGGCACAAGGCAGTCCGATTGTGGACGGCGAAATCGACAAGACGCGGAAAGAAGGCAAGCGCACAAAGCGCAACGGGAGAAAAGGGCAACATGCACGAAACCAGCATGAATAAAGGGCGAAACGCTTGTAATGTCTTGCGAAACGGGGGGTTTGGGAGTGGTGGCGAGGAAGGGAATCGAACCCCTGACACGCGGATTTTCAGTCCGCTGCTCTACCAGCTGAGCTACCTCGCCCCTGTGCGAAAATCGGAGGCACACTTTAGGGAATTGCGCCACTTGTGTCAACACCGCAATCAGGCCGATTCGCGGTAGCGGTTCATGATATCGATCATGCTTTCGCGAATCGCGAATAGCTCCGTCAGGAAGGGCTCGAGTTCCTCAGGCGGCAAAAGGGCTTTGGCGCGTACCACGTCCCCCGCCGCGATCGCTCCTTCGAAGTACTTGAGCGCTCGCTTGAGGCTGGCCACGACAAAACCGCCCTCGGGCTCGTGGTCGTACGCGAGCATGTTCAGCGCCCCGGCCAGCTTGGCGCCCAGCGTCTGGGACTGGGAGATCATGTCATGCAGATCCTGGTCGCCGTCCTCTTCGAGCAGCCCGCGTTGCTTACAGGCACGCCACATCTTCATCGCAAGGTCGGAAGTGCGATGAGTGAGGGGATGCATGACGCGGTCCTGCTCGGTGCGAATCCAGTTCACGCCCTCGGTGGCGGGGTCGGGTTCGAGCTCGGGCGGAGCGCCTTCGGCCTCGAAGGCTCGCCGCTCCGGCTCGAAGGCCCCCCGCGAGTCCGCGTCCATGGCGTCGTCCAGCCAGCTCCAGCCCATGTCGCGCGCGACCAGTTTGTCCTGCTCCGGGCGCCCTTCATACCGCTCCATCAACTCCATGAAGCGGTCCGTGCGCGAGTCGGAGTCCTTGAGGAACTGCTCCCACTCGAACTCGTCCATGGGTTCGTCGTCCTCATTGTCCTCTTCCCAGGCAAGCTCGCGATCCAGCTCGAGCTGCTCCATCCAGTTGCGGATGGCCAGGACGTTGGACGCTTCCTGCGCGTCCCCCTCCTTGCGGGTCATGGTCCACTCGGCCTCGGAAAACTCCGCGATCTCGAAATCGGCGGATTCGATGACGACGCGTCCGTTCATGTCGCTGAACCACTCGACGTACACCGCCTTGGCGAGCCGACAGGGGGGGCGGCGCGGGCTCTCTGCCGTGTCGGTGGCGTCTCCGGCCGGCGGCGCCTCCGGTTCGATCGGCACGAAGACCTTGCGGGACGCGGTGATGTCGCCCACCGTGCCGGTTTGCGGCGTTTCGATGGACTCGACGTCATCGCCCGCCTCCGGGCTCGGGTTGCGCAACACGATCCGGCATCCCGCCAGATCGCGCAGGCAGTTGCCCTTCAGATCGAGCGCAACCGGTTCGCTGCGCCCCAGAAGGCGCAACGTTCCCGTGACGGAGCCATTGCGCCGGTTATCCAGTTCCAACTCAACCACGCTGCTCGAAATCCTGTACGCCATGAGGATCAACCCCCCTGAATTGACAAGTGACAGTATAGAGCGTTCAGCCCCCCCGCGAAAAGACATTTGATGGCCGGCTTTGATGGCCGGCCGGCCAGAGCCACGTCGGCAAAGCCCTCGCGTGCGCAGGCATGCATGGCGCGGATCATCGGAGTCATCGACAGCCAGGAGTACAGCGGGGGCTGTGAACCCGATGCTGTTCGCAAATGAGGATGGTTCACCGCAACTGCGGGTTGATTTGCGGGCGGCTTTCTGTCAACATGCGCCACGAAACGACAGACGCCGCGGGGGCGGCCGGGAGCGATGGCGCACATGGAAAACGGTCCGATCGGAAAGGGCACGGTGCTGACCGACGGCGTGGTGGCGAGCCACGTCGACGCGGGCGCCCAGTATCGCGAGCTGGTGTTCGAAGCGTCGGACGTGGCCCCCCGTGTCGAGCCCGGCCAGTTTATCCATCTGCGCATCCCGCGCCTCTCCAACTGTGTGCTGCGGCGACCGTTCAGCGTCTTCCGCGCCGACGCGCGCACGGTGACCATCCTCTACAAGACCGTGGGCCGCGGCACGGAGGCCCTCAGCCAGGTAACCCCCGGAGAGGTCGTCAGCATCCTGGGGCCGCTGGGCCGCGGCTTCCCGCGCGTGCTCAGCCGCACGCTGCCCGTCCTGGTGGCGGGCGGCTATGGCGTCGCGCCGCTGGTGTTCCTCGCGTCGCGCTCGGCAACCCGCGGCGTGGTCTTCATCGGCGCGGCCGGCGCGGCGGATGTGCTGTGCGTGGAGGAATTCGAGAAGTTGGGCTGGGCGGTGCGCGTGGCGACCGAGGACGGCTCCCTGGGCGAAACCGGCCGCGTGACGGTCGCGCTCGACGCATGGCTCGCCCGTGAGCGGGCGGATATCATCCCGGAGTTCTTCGCGTGCGGTCCGGACGGGATGCTGAAGGCGGTATCGGACCGCGCCATTGAAGGCAGCTGGAAGGCGTGGCTGTCCCTGGACAAGCACATGGGCTGCGGCATGGGCGCCTGTCTCGCCTGCGTGCAGCGCGTGCGCGCGGAAGACGGTTCGGCGAGCTGGGCGCGCGTCTGCCGCGAGGGGCCAGTTTTCGAGTGCCGGGAGATCGTGTGGAACGTATGACAAGCCAGATGCAGAAGAGCCCCGACCTGTCGGTCGAACTCGGCGCCATCCGCATGAAGAACCCCGTTATGACGGCCTCGGGGACGTTCGGCTACGGTCCCGAGTTCGCGGACGTCGTGGACCTGAACCGGCTGGGGGCGATTGTCGTCAAGGGGTTACGCATGGGGCCATGGGATGGGAACCGGCCACCGCGCATGGTCGAAGTGCGGGGCGGGCTCCTTAACGCCATCGGCCTTCAGGGCCCCGGGGTCGAAGGCTTTATCCGCGAGTACCTGCCGTTCCTGCGGCGCTTCGACGTGCCCGTCATCGTCAACATCTGGGGCCGGACGATGGAAGAGTATGGCGAGGTGGCGGCCCGGCTGGACGACGCCGAAGGGGTTCACGGAATCGAGATGAACATCTCGTGCCCGAATATCAAGGAAGGCGGCATCGCCTTCGGCGCCGATCCCGCGACGGCCGCCGAGGCGATGCGTTGCGTGCGGCAGCGCACAAGCAAGCCGGTCATTCCGAAGCTCCCGCCCAACGTGCCGAATATCGCGGCGTTCGCGCGCGCGGCCGAGGAGAGCGGTTGCGACGCGGTGTCCCTGATCAACACCATCCCGGCCATGGCCATCGACATCGAAACGCGCCGCCCGATCCTCGCCAACCGCGTCGGCGGGCTGTCCGGCCCGGCCATTCACCCCGTAGCCGTCAAGCTCGTCTGGGAGGCCGCGCAGGCCGTGCGCATCCCGGTGATCGGCATGGGCGGCATCGAGACGGCGGGCGACGCCATCGAGTTTCTCATCGCCGGCGCCAGCGCGGTGGCCGTCGGAACGGCGAACTTTTCCGACCCCGCCACGCCGCTGCGCGTCGTGGACGGAATCGCGGACTACCTGCGGCGTCACGGCATGGCGTCCGTGCGCGAGTTGATCGGTTCCATCCAGCCATGAAACTCATGCTCAAGCGCGCGGCATTCTGGTTGCTGGTCTGCGGCTTCGCGGCGGCATCCATCTGGTGGATGTGCACCTTCCCGTTCGACGCCGCGCGGCTGTACCGAGCCGTGCCGCCTGACGCCCTGGTGGTGACGGAGCACGATAACCTCGCGGCGCGGTGGCGCACGGCGCTGGAGAACCCCGCGCTCGCCGACATTCTGGATGCGGCCGGCGTGTCGCGCCGCGACCTGCGTTCCTTCGCGCAGGACGCGGGCGTTTGCAGCCTGATCGAGCGGCTGGCGTCGCGCCGCACCGTCCTGGCGTGGGCGCCTGCGTCCGCCGCGCGCGACGCGCCGGTGCTGGTGATGTCGAGCTGGGTCGGATTCCAAAGTCAGTTGTTTCGATGGGGTTTCTACAACCGTGCGATGAAAGGCTGGCGGTGTGAGCGCACCCCCGACGGCACGCGGGTGTGGAGCCTGCCCTGTTCGGGCTCGTTGCGCGGCGCCGTGCTGTCCCTGTGCGTCTTCGAGGGGGTCGTGGTCGGGGCGCTGTCGCGGGAGCCGCAAGCCGCGGCGGCCGTACGCCATCGGTTGGAGTGGGATGGCCGCGTGATGCCGTTCCTGCTCGAGCGGGCGCGCGAGGGCGAAGCGGCTGCCGGCGATGGCATGGCCGACCGGGGCTGGGCCCCGGTGCTCGGGGGATTGCATGCCCCCGTGCGCTTCGAGCTCGGAGGGTGGGACGGGGACGCGCTGACCGCGCGGCTGGACGGTTCGATCGGCTGGTCTCCCGCGCGCGCGGCGGGTGCGGCGGCGCTGCCGTCCATCCGGTCGCTCCTGCAGGGGAGGGCCGCGGCCGCCGCGGCGTTGTCGTGGGAGGATCTGGCGAAGCTCTTGAGGTCGGCCGCGGCGCCGCCAGAAGTACGGAGGGTGGGGGACGTGGTTGCCGACATGTTCGCCCCCGAAACCCCCGCGTTCGTCTGTCTGAATACGGGCGACTACAGCGGGCGGGTTCTCGGACTGCGGATTCCTTCCGCCATGGCCGGAGTGCGATGGGTGGGTGACGAAGCGCCGCGGGAGCGGCTGACCGAGGCGTTGGACCGTCTCAACTCGGACTCGACCTGGGGGCTCATCCCCCGCGAGCAGACGGAGTCCGGCGTGTTCTCCATCGAGAGCACCCGTTCGCGGGGCGTGTCGCTGGTAGGCGATCGCGAGAAGCCCGCCATCGGGCGCTGCGACGAGTGGCTGATTTTGTCGAGCAGCGGGCAGGTGCTGAACCGTTTCGTTGCCGAGAAGGGAAACCGCACTGACCAGGCCGGCACGCAGCCTTTCGATCCGGACGAAGGCGGCCCCGTGGGCGATGCCGCGGTCGCGATGTGGATCGATGGAGAGACAGCCGGGCCGGCGGTGGCCAGCCTGCTGGCGGCCTACGAGCTCAGCCTCATGGCCCGCGGCCTCACGCAGAACTCCCCGGCGCGCGAGGCCTTGAACCGCATCGAGCCCTGGGTCGAGGCGCTCGGGAAACTTGGCATCCTCAACCTTGTCATCACCCCGCGCCCCGCCGGAGCCGTGCGCCTCGACGTCAGTCTGCGTTGATGAAGCGCATCAGAAGAGGGGTCAGTGTTGAATGGCGCTAAGATAAGGCATTTTCGGCTTCGTAATCGTAATCATAATCCTTTAATGGACAATAGATTACGATTACGATTAGGATTACGATTAAGAACAGTGGTGGGACGTCTGCCCTATTTCATTTTCAAAATACCGGTTACTGGGTATC
>JAQBFL010000479.1:0-3501 GCA_032123415.1 bacterium
GGTGGTGGTCGTGGTGGTGGCCGTCACGTCGGGCGCTTCGAGCCACTGACGGGCCGCGCGCTCAACGCGGAACGCCAGAACACGGCCAAGATACTTCATCGGGTTCGCGATGGCGTCGTCAGCCTGCTCCTTGTTCGATGCGGCGTCCTTGGCGGCCTGCGCCGCGGCGTCCACGTCGGCTTCAATGGCCCTGGCAGACACCACGGCGGCGGCGATCACCAAACCCTCGTGCTCCGCCCCACCGGCCTTCACCAGCGCGGCCACGACGGCCGCGAGATTCGGCCCCGCGGCGCCGACGCAGGAGCCGACAAGCCGCGCGATGCGGTTCTTCATGGCAACTTCGGTCCCGCCTTGCGCGATGGCGTCCTTGAGCAACTGATCGGCGGCGGCGGCCGCCTCTTCAGCGGTCTTTCCCGAAAGCTGATCGTATACGCTCTGAGGGGCGACGGTCTCCTCGGCCGCCGCGTCCGGCGCCGCAACCTCGGCCACCGCTTCCGGCGCCGCAACCTCGGCGTCATCGGCCCAGAGATACACTCCGCCCGAGACCCATACGGCAGCCAGCAGCAATCCACCCAACATCTTTGTCCGCATCGTCATCGTACCAGTCCTCCTGTCTCGTTCTGTTTGCTCTCTCCGTTCGCTCTATCAACAGTCAGGCTTCCGTCACCCGGCTTCAGTTCGTCGCGTCGACACGGTAACTGAGTTCTTCCAGCAGTTTGCCATTGGGGTCTACGACCAGCGTGGTCACAACCCACGTGCTCGACTCCCCGATTCGTCGCCTGCGTATCTTGATAACCGAATCCGGCGCCATTTCGACAACTTTGGGGTTTTCGCTTGCATCCGTCAAGTGTTTCAACTCCATGAGATAGCGGCCCCGAACGTTGCACACCCGCAGGTAGTTGCCGTCCGCCGCCACGGTGGCGGACAGACGGTGGTCGTGCTTGATCGCCGGGATTTCGAACAGCAAGTCGTCGTAGAGGCGCATCTCGCTGCGTGTGGCCGTGAACTCGCAGACCGCCACGTCCTGCCGCTGGGTCACCAGGATGCTGTACTCGCCGCCCGTGATCGGGTCGGCCATCAGTGCCGGCGTCACGACGGTCAGCCTGCGGGTGGTGGGCTGGCCGAATTCGTCGCGATCGAACTTGTCGGCCATGTGGAGTTGCACGGCGCCGCCCTCGATGGCAATGCGTTTCCACAGCTTGTTCTCAGCGTCTTCGACGATCGAGATGGTTGTGTCCGGTCCGACGGTCACGACGTTGTGCTCGGAAAGCTCCAGCGTCACGGATCCGTCCGCGGGGGTTCTGATCCGGCTGCCGTAGGGATAGGCGCGCGGAGCGATGACGGTCTCCGGCGGGGCGCCAGCCAACTCGATGCTGGATGTGCCGTGTGTCTCCGTGACGAAAAAGAGCGGCTCGAAAGCATGCACAGCCGTGGAGGCGATGAACAACACGACTACCGCAAGAACACCAAAAATCCCGTTTCTTGTCATGACAAACAGACTCCCACTGGTACCTTCGACTGACGATACGGAACACCCATCATTTTCCACAGTATCACTTACCAATGCCCAGCACGTCAAGCGTCAAACGCGCGCCTGTGCGCAGGCGTTTGAGGCGGCTGCGCAGCAGTCCCTTCATGCGCCCGGTCAGCCGGTTCGGATTGAAGGTCAATCCGGCCCGTTCGATCCTGGCGACCGTGCCGATCACGGCGTCCGCCGGGACGACTTCGGAGCAGACGGCGGCGCTGTCGCCCTGGAGCACGACCATGTTCCGGCCCGATACCGTGCGACGGCCGATGACCCGATGCAGGACCATGCCATTGCCGGTCACGGCAAGCACAATGGCGCCGGGGGCGGCGCGACGCCCCCGGCCATGCCACGGCGATGCGGTCACGGTGTCGCCATCGCGGATCGACGGCGTCATGCTCCGGCCCCGCGCCACGAAACGAATCTCCGTCCCCTGGCGAAGAAGCGATTCGGCGACCGCGGCGAAGGCGGTGGAATCCACTCGCGTCAGCAGGCGGATGGCGGGGTGCTCGCTTTGCCCTTGCGGGACCGTTTGCATGAGAAGTAAAGTACTGCACGATGGACGCAAAGGAAAGAGGAACCCGCGGGGCGGCGCTGGAGGCGCTGCGGATGGCGTTGCGCGCACCCTCGACTCTCAATCGGGACGAATGGGGACGGGCGGGCGAGTTGCTGCGGACGGTTCCGGCGGCGGCGCTGCTGGATGCCGCCCGGCGGCACCGCTGCATTTCCCACATGGCCAGGCTTGCGGGCGGCTGCGCGCAAGGCGTCGTTCCAGAGCCGACCGTCACCGCCCTGCGGGGGGCGGCACGGGCGGCCGCGGCGCGCGGCGCAGTGCTGGCCTCCGAGGCGGTCCGCTTGAGTCGACGGCTGGCCGAGCGCGGCGTCGGCTGCATGCTCCTGAAGGGGCCGGCGCTCGAAGCCGTTGCGTGGGACGAGGGGTTGCCGCGGGTATACGACGACCTGGATGTGCTCGTCAGGCGTCGGGATTTCGCGTCGGCTCGTGCCGCTCTGGTCGAGCTGGGGTTCGTCCCCCGGTTGAGCCTCTCGGCACGCGAGGAGCGCGCGCAGCTTGACGCCGGGTGGGATTTCTCCTTCAGCTCGTCGGACGGCGCTTACTCCGCGGAGTTGTGCACGGGGATAGCGCCGCACTACGAGTTCCGCATGCCGGAGGACATGCCATGGACGGGGCGCCGTACGTTGCGGCTGGCGACTGGCGAGGTGCAGACCCCTGGGCCGGAGGTTCTTGCCATCGCCCTGGCGGTGCATGGCGCCAAACACATGTGGTCGCGCCTGGCCTGGGTGGCGGACTTCGAGGGGGTGATGCGGCGGGACACTCCCGACTGGGCGCTGGTGAAGGAATGGGCCGCGAGGTTGGGGGCCCTGCGCATGGTGGGACTGGCCTGTCTGCTTGCAGTCGATCTGTGCGGGGCGGAGATTCCCGCGGACCTGGCGGAAGACGCGCGCGATCCGGCGGTTCGGCGGCTGGCGGACACCGTGTGGACCGGCATCGAGCGCGGGATGCCGCAGGGCGGCGGCGGGCGCGATCTGGCGTTCGTATTGTCGGCGCGCGAGCGGCTGCGCGACAGGGCGAGCACGGTGTGGCGGCTTGCGACGACCCCCAGCCATGGCGACTGGCGGTGGGTGGGTCTGCCTCCGCGCCTGTACGCGCTGTACTACGTGCTGCGTCCCGTGCGCCTGGCTGTCGCCGCGTGCCGACGCCTGCGGCCCTGAATCGCTCCAGTCGGTTACACGGTCGCTGGCGGTCAATGGCGGTCGATGGCAACACGAATTTCCAGGGACTGGGTATCCCCTTTACTCTAGCGACGAGATTGCTCAATATGCAGAGATAGAAGGCCACGGAGAGGGCGGATGGCTCCGCTCGTCCTCGTCCTCGTCCTCGTCGTCGGATCGGAAAGGCAGAAAGGTAGGGAACCGCCGTGCAGCACCCATTGGATCACGAGAAACTTGACGTCTAC
>JAQBFL010000480.1:0-3208 GCA_032123415.1 bacterium
TGGGCTTCCTTTGCGTGAACTCGGCAGAAGTCATTTACGACCGGGTTCTCGAATTGGGAGGCCGATTCAGAAAGGGGACGCGAGGGTATGCCCTGGGCTCTGGAAACTCCATCCCCGAATACGTGCCGACAGAACAATACTTGGCGATGATTCGAGCAGCGCAGAGGTTGCGGCAGGAAGAAGCGTCATGAAGCGGGCATCGAACCAAGGAGTCCATGCGACGCGGTGCCAGCGCGCATGACTCCGAGCGTTCGGAGCAAAGAAAGACACTTATGTTTGAATTGAAACCAGATTTTGAAGAAGTACTCAACCGCTATGAAGCGTGGTGGGAGTGCGACATCGTGGATCGACCGCTTGTCTCGATGGCGTTCCCGGTGCCACGCTCCGAGCGCAAGGGGGTTCCCCAGAAGGAATACGCCACGGTTCGTGAGCAATGGATGGACACCGCGCACATTGTGGCACAGGCTGTAGCACACCTGCGGAATACTGTGCATTTTGCCGACAGCCTTCCGATCGTGTTTCCGAATCTGGGACCGGAAGTCTTTTCCGCTTTCTACGGCTGTGAGATGGAGTATGGTGAACACACCGCGTGGAGCAAACCCGTGCTCGCCGATTGGTCAGACGCATCCGTCGACAGGCTGCAACTGGACAGGAATTCCTTCTACTTCCGCAAACTGGAAGAAATGACCGAAGCTCTGATTGCGACGGGAAAAGGAAAATTCATTGTCGGCTACACCGACTTGCACGGTGGAGGCGATGCGATAGCGGCGTTCCGGGATCCACAGGAACTGCTCATCGATACTATCGAGAATCCGGACGCCATAAAGCGTCTTTGCGACAGGATAACAACAGACTTCCTCGCCGTATACGACGAGTTTCATGGGATATTGTCCTCGGCAGGCATGCCAAGCACGACTTGGTTGGCGGCAACCTGCAAGGGGAAGTATCATGTTCCGTCAAATGATTTCTCCTGCATGATTTCGGATGACGCATTTGAAGACCTGTTCATCCCTGGGATCATTCGGGAATGTCAACACATGGATCGGTGCATCTACCATCTTGATGGACCTCAGGCTCTGCGCTATCTCGATCGCTTGCTTGAGATACCGGAAATTCATGCGATTCAATGGGTAGCCGGGGCCGGACATGATTACTGGGCCGACTGGATTGAGGTCTACCAACGCATACAAAGCAAGAACAAGGCTCTTTGCCTTGCCTTGCCGGCAACAGATCTGGATATTCTGTTCAACACATTGGATCCGAGAGGCGTATGGATCTCGAACGTTTCAGGAATATCAAATGAAGAGGAAGCCAAGGCGGCGCTTGCCGCGATCGCCAAATGGACAAAGAAACCATGATCTCCGAACAAGCCGTTGCACAGCGACGGCCTACAGCCGCGCGTGACCTGCGGCGTTCGCTCGGAACACCGAATACGACGGAAGGAAACTACATGCAGACGAAGCGCGTTCACAAGAGTCCGATCACCTGTTCTGCCGCCAAACTGGTCGCCTCACGGTTCCGGCAAATCCACCTTGATTTCCATACGTCCGAACTGATCCCGGACGTGGGCGCGGCGTTCGACGCCGACGCATTCGCGGGGCGGCTGGCCGACGCGCGCGTCAACTGGGTCACGCTCTTCGCCAAGTGCCACCACGGGTTGAGCTACTATCCCACCAGGGCCGGCACGGTGCATCCCACGCTCAAGATCGACCTGCTCGGCGAACAGGTCGAGGCCTGCCGGAAACGCGGCATCGTCACGCCGGCCTACATCAGCGTGCGGGTGGACGAGCATAACGCCCGCGTCCATCCGGACTGGCTTGGCCGGCTCAAGGACGGCAAGGTCTGGAAGTGGGGCGAGCCCCTCGCCGCCGGCTGGTACCAGCACTGCATGAACAACAAGGCCTACGTGGACGAACTGGAAGCGCAGGCCGTGGAGGTACTCAAGGCGTACGACGTGGAAGGCATCTTCTTCGACATGTGCTACTGCCCCGACCCCGGCTGCTACTGCCCTCGGTGCTACGACAGCATGAAGAAGCGGGGACTGGACTTCGCGAGCGACGCCGATCACCAGAGGCACGAGTACCTGATCACCCGCGAATACACACAACGCCTGGCCCGCACCATCCGCCGGATCAAGAAGAACGCCACGATCTTCTTCAACGGCCGCATGCGTCCCGGCATCGGGCAGGAACTCGACGTCTTCACACACGTGGAGATCGAGGCTTTGCCCACCGGCGGCTGGGGCTACGCATTCTTCCCGATTCATGCCCGCTACGGCCGCGTGCTCGGCAAGCCGCTCCAGGGCATGACCGCGCGTTTCCACAAGAGCTGGGCCGACTTCGGCGGTGTCAAGACGTCCGACCAATTGATGTTCGAGGCCGGGACCATTCTCGCCGCCGGCGCGGTGATGAACGTGGGCGACCAGTGCCACCCGCGCGGCATGCTCGATAAGGGGGCGTACGAGGTGATCGGCAAGGCCTTCTCGCATGTCGAGACGTGCGAGCCCTGGTGCTTCGGCGCGACCGCCGAGTCAGAGATCGGCGTGATGATGCTGCCCGACGGCGCGGAATCCGGCGGCAAGGCCGTGGGCGCCGGCCACATGGCCTCGATCAACACATCGGTCGACGGCGCGGGTCGGATGCTGCTGGAGCTCAAGCACCAGTTCGACCTGATTTACCCGGATACGAAACTGGATCCATACCGCGTGGTGATCCTGCCGGACTCAGGGGTGGTGGATGCGGCGACGCGCAAGGCTTTGAGCGCCCACGTGGCCCGTGGCGGCGCCATCCTCGCCTCGCACAAGGCCACCCTGCAGGACGGCGCGTTTGGCTGCCCCGGCCTGCCGGTGAACTACCTGCAAGACAACCCGGCGAAACCATGTTACCTCGATCTGGGCCGGGAGCTCGGCGAGGGGCTGCCCGAGAGCTGCTTCGTGTTCTACGAGGACAGTCTGTTCGTCAAGCCCGCTGCCGGCGCCAAGGCGATGGGTAGGCTGGTGGGCACGTACTTCAACCGCGCCTACGATCACTTCTGCTCGCACAACCAGACGCCGTTCAGCGAGCCCACGAAACACCCGGTTGCCGTGGTCAAGAAGCGCGTGGCCTATCTCGCCCCGGCCGTGTTCAAGGCCTATCGCGAGCATGCCTACTCGCTCTACAAGACCATCGTGGGCCGGATGCTCGACCGCCTGCTGGCCAAGCCGCTGGTG
>JAQBFL010000481.1:0-7291 GCA_032123415.1 bacterium
GGCTGGTCTACATTGCGGACGAAGAGATGGCCGCCGCGCGCGATGCGCTCGAATACGCGCTGCAGCTCGACGCGCGGCGTACCGATACGCGCTACCGGCTGGCTTCGGTCTATCGCGAACTCGGAATGCCCCAGCAGGCGCTGGAGCAGGCCCAGGCGATCGTCAAACAGCAACCGGACGATGCCCCGACCCACCAGATGCTGGGGCTGCTGTATGCCGACGCGGGCAAGGGCGAACTCGCCCGTTTGCACCTGAGGCGGTTTGTCGAACTCGCGCCGGACGACCCGCACGCCGCCCAGACACGGGCGTGGCTCCGGGAGAACGAGTAGGCGTGCGCCGATCGGGGCGCAAACACGAACGAAGACGGTGCGGCGATGGACTTGGGGTTGATCTTCAACATCGTAGACGGCGTCGCGGCCGGCGTTGTGCTCGTGGGCATGCTGCTTGGCTACCGCCGCGGGTTGTCCGGCGAGATGGCCAGGGTGGCCGGCGTTCTCGTGGCCTTTGCCTGCGGCATGGCCGCGTACCGTCCGGCCACGGATTGGCTGACGCAGCACGCGCTGGCGTCCGAGCGGGCCATCGCGGCCTTTGCCTTCGCCGTTTCTTTTCTTGCCGCCTTCGCGGCCATGCTGCTCGCGCGTCTGCTCCTGGGGCGGGTGATGAAGGTCGTCTTCGAGGACACGTTCGACCGCATCGGCGGCGTGCTGGCCGGAGGGCTTAAGGCGGCTCTGTTCGTGCTGGCCGTGCTGATCGCGCTGAACCTGGCGCCGAGCGAGGCGCTGAACCGCATGGTCGGCGAGGAGTCCGCGGTGGGGCGTCTGGCATGCCGCCTTGTGCCGACGATGCGGGAGATGCTGGACGGGGATGGGGATTCCGGGGGCACATGAGGACCGCCATGGCCGGCATGATTCCAGAGCGGACGGTCGAGGAGGTTGCGTACCGCAACGACATCGTCGAGATTATCGGCTCGCGGGTGGCGTTGAAGCGCGCGGGCTCGTCGTGGAAAGGGTTGTGCCCCTTCCACCAGGAGAAAACGCCGTCGTTCCACGTCAACCCGCAGCGCCAGACGTTCCATTGTTTCGGCTGCGGCGCCGGCGGCGACGTGTTCAAGTTCGTCATGACGCAGGAGGGGCTGGATTTCGTCTCGGCCGTGCGCAGCCTCGCCGCGCGCGCCGGCATCGTCATCGAGGAGGAGCGTGGGACGGGGCCGTCCGGCCTTCGCAAGGAGTTGCAGAAGCTGCATTCCGAGGTCGCGGCCAAGTATCACCAGACGCTGCTCAAGAGTCCCACGGCGGAGGGCGCGCGGGCCTACCTCGAGAGCCGTGCGCTGACGAAGCAGACCATCGCGGACTTTCAGATCGGCTACGCGCCGGACACGTGGGACTCGGTTCTGAACTGGGCGCTCAAGAAGAAGGTCTCCCTGGACCGTCTGGTGGAGTCCGGCCTGGTGGTCGAACGGCGGGACGATGCGGGCAAGGTCTCGCATTACGACAGGTTCCGCGACCGGATCATGTTCCCGATCTTCGATGCGCAGAGCCGGGTGGTGGGGTTCTCGGGGCGGACCATGTCCAAAGACCACCAGGGCGCCAAGTACGTGAACAGCCCCGAGACGCCGTTGTTCCAGAAGGGGCGGATCCTGTACGGGATGCACATGGCGCGCGCCGCGATCCTCAAGGCGCGGCAGGCCCTGATCTGCGAAGGACAGATCGACGTGATTCGATGCCATCAGGCCGGCTTCGCCCATGCGGTGGCCTCGCAGGGCACGGCGTTCACCGACGAGCAAGTGGCGCTGTTGAAGCGCTGCACGGACAGCGTCCTGCTCGTTTTCGATGGGGACGAAGCCGGCCGCGAGGCGGCCGTCAAGACCGGGAGGGCGTTCATCGGCGCGGGGATGGCCGTGCGCGTGGCGCGCCTGCCGGCCGGCGAGGATCCGGATTCGTTCATCCGCAAGAACGGCGCGGAGGCTTTCCGCAAGGCGATCGACGATGCCGTCTCGGCCGTGTCGTTCCATCTGGAGGTTCTTGGAACGCGTGAGGACCTGCGGAAGGAGGCGGGCGCCATGCGCGCGGCCCGCGAGGTCGTCAAGACCGTCGTCCTGAGCCCTAACGCGGTCCAGCGGTCCCGGATGCTGGAGGAGGCCGCCACGCTGCTGCGGTTGCCGCCGGATGCGCTGGCCACGGAGGTGGACGAGGCCGTGCGGCGCGTGGACGTGGAGCGGCGGCGCGCGGCGGTTGCGCCCCGCACGCCGCGCGAAGAGCAGGGGCGTCGGCCCGCGGCCAGGGCGCGCGCGGAGGACGCGCCGCGGCCCGAGGAGCGGTGGTTGTGCGAGCATATCGTCCATGCCGATGGATCGGCCGGGCCGACGGCGGTTGTGGCGGAGTACCTGCCGTTGGAGATGGTGCGCGATCCGCTGTGCCGGACGCTGTTGCAGGCCGCGGTCGAGGCGTCGGTCGCGGGCGTTCCGCTGCGCGAGGTTTTGTCCGAGGCCGAGGCGTCCACGCCGGGGCTGGATCGTTTCGCGGCCGAGCTGGCCGCGCTGCCGGACAAGTCCAGGGGCGACGACGACCGCGCGGTCGAGGCCGTTCGAGGGCTCGTGCTGGGGATGTGGAGGCGGCGGCTCGAGGCTGAGCGGGAGGCGTTGGGGGATCGCGACCCCGAGCGGCGCGCCCAGCTGACCAATGACCTCCAGGCGCTGAAGAGGTGGGCCTCGGGGCGGCCGATCGTCGAGCTCGAGATGTCCTGAGGGACCCACGGCCAGAGCACCTTGTCGAGCTGGTCTCCCAGAACGAGAATCCGTACTCGAACGTGATGGCGCGCTATTCCGCCGCCTATTGCAAACAGGATCGCAGCCGGATCATCGGGTCGAGATGCCGTGGCTCGACATGCGGCGCTCGAAACGCACGGGTACGGTCAGCCCGCGATAGACGATGCTTCCCGTGGCGGTTCGCACGGGCACGGGAATCACCTCGAAGGCCGTGGGGCAGGGGTAATCCGTGCCGAACATCAGGCGGGGAGATCGCGACACGACAATCTCCCGGCGCGGTGGAGGCGGCGCGGGCTGCCGCAGCGGAGCGGCGAAACGCAAGGGGTCCGGGGCATCGGCCGGCGCGGCGGCTGCCGCGGCCTGGCGGCGGGCCCGATCCCGCTGCGCCCAGAGCCCGGCAAGCTCCTCGTGTTCGCCCTCCGAGAGCCAGTCGGGACTCGACGCTGTCTGTCCGTCGACCAGAACCACCCGTTCGGCCGTGATCTCGGAGACCCGCAGCACCTTGTCGTGCGCCGTGGCCACGCGGTCCCCCGCCCGCACGAATTGCCAGTCGCCGGAAGCAACGTCCACAAGGCACGCCATCCATCCCTCGACCGTCAGAGGTTCGCCCAGGGTCAGAACGAGTTCCTCGCCGCCTTTGGGCCTGAGGGACACGACGCCGGACTTGGTTTCCTGCTCGGCGCTGGTCGTGCGATTGAAGGTGCGCACCACGCGAGGCTGGAAGTTCGTCACCGTGTACTCGCCCAGCCACTCTCCCTCCTGCACGACGTGGGTGGCGCCTTCCAGGTCGTTGAAGACCAGGCGGTGGCGTCCGCCGCCACCCAGCATGTACGACATGAACTTGAACTCGAAACAGCGCGGTTGGATGCTCAGGACGCGCAGCCGCGCCGGTTCGGAGGCGGTTGGCAGCTCGGCGGTCGCGATGGCCGTTGCCAGCCCGATGGCCATGCACAGCGCATTCATGAGGCACTCATGCGATTTCGACGAACTTCGAAGCGGGAACGCCGCAGATGGGGCACTTGTCGGGAGCATGCCCCTCGACGGTGTTTCCGCACACGGAACAGACGAAGACGCGGGCCGTCGCCATGTCCTTGCCGGACTTCACCGACTCCAGCGCCCGCCCGTACAGGCCGTAGTGAATCTCTTCGACGGTCATGGCGTTGCGGATGCTTGTCTCAGCGGCCTTGTTGCCTTCGGCCTGGGCTTCCTTGAGGAATTTCGGGTACATGTGCTGGAACTCGAACCCCTCGCCGTCGATGCCGGATTGCAGGTTCTCCGTCGTGCTCTTGATCCCGCCCATCACGCGCAGGTGTGCGTGAGCATGCACGGTCTCGGCTTCCGCCGCGGCACGGAAGAGTTTCGCGACTTGCGCATAGCCCTCATCTTGAGCCTTCTTGGCGAACGCCAGATACTTCCGGTTGGCCTGACTCTCACCCGCAAATGCTTCCGCCAGATTCTGCATCGTAGCCATGTTTCGTGCCTTTCTCGTGCTTGCTTGTCGCGCCCCGCGCCGAATCCCCACCCGGCGCGAGTGCAGTTCGATAGCTGACGCGAACACACAGCTAGCACCGTCGAATTAGTAGAGATTACTGTTTCGTTATGAAGACTACCACGTCCGGCGGGCTTCGACAACCCAAATCGACCAAATCGAAGCACCAGAATCGGAAGCGAAGGCTTGACCTTGGGTGCGTTCCGAACCAACATGCCGCATGATTCGGTTGGCGGCATGGGACAGTCTGTTCAACGTCTTGCTTTTCCTGTTCTGGCTTTGCGCTTGGTCCAGGGATGCTCGCGAGGGTGTCTTCAACCCCTATCTCGGGCCGGTCATGCGTTGGGCACGCGCCATCATCGCATGGCTGCGCCCCATCGCGCCGGGACTCGGCGACCGCGGCGTGGCTGCCCTTGCGCTGGCTTTGCTGACCGTCTTCCGCGCGCTGCTGATCGTGTCCAATGCGGAGACTTCCGTCGGGTTCGGCTTGCTGATGGGCCGCGCGACCGGTCTGGCCTTTCTGTCGGCCATCGTGTTGAGCCTGCTGTCGTTCGGCGTCTTCCTTTTCAAGATCTGGAGCATTGCGATCGTGTACGTTCACGCCGGTCCGTGGGCGTCGGCCTCGAACGCCGAGGAAACGCTTGAGGCGTTCTTCCGGCCCCTCGCCCTGGCGCCCGTGAATTGGCGTCCGCTCGCGCTCGCCGCCTATGGCATGGTTCTGGCCCTGTCGCTCGAGAGCGTCGGCTTTCTTCCCCCCCAGCTTGCGCCGGCCCTGTCCGAGCCGGCGGCGGTCGCGGCGCTGCGCCAGTTCATCCTGGCCCTTGCCGCATGGACCGACGCGCTCGGGATTCTGCAGTCCACGCTCATTCTGCTCATCCTGGGTTCGTGGATCGGTATGTTCGCGGGTTCCCCGCCGTTGCAGCTTGCGTCGCGCGAGTGGATGGACTTCTTCATGGGCCCGCTGCGCCGCTATCCCCTGCAGATCGGGCCCGTCGATCTGACGCCGCTGGTCATGCTCGTCGGTCTCGGTTTCGCGCAGCGGATACTGATGTACTTTCTCCTGAGAAGCTATCTGCTGCTCTTGTGATGCCTATGCAGGATGCCTACGCACTACTGGACAGCGGCGGGGGCCGGAAGCTCGAACAGTTCGGCCCCGTGCGCCTCGACCGGCCCTGCGCGCAGGCGGTCTGGACGCCGCGGCTTCCGGCCGCGGAATGGCAGGCGGCTACCGCCGTCTTCGATCGCGAGCAGGGCAACTGCTGGAGCGATCGGGCCGCGCTGCCGAAGGAGTGGACCGTGCGCATCGACGGCCTCCGCATGAAGCTCGCCGGTACGGACTTCGGGCATCTCGGAGTCTTTCCCGAACAGCGGCCGCTGTGGTCGTGGATCGGGGACAGCCTGGCGGCCGCGGCGCGCCGCGGCGCGCCACGCGCCGCCGTACTCAACCTCTTTGCCTACTCGGGAGGCTCGACCCTGGCCGCGGCCGCGGCCGGCGCCGAGGTCTGCCACGTGGACGCCTCCGCGGGCATGGTGGAGTGGGCGAGGGAGAACGCCCGTCTGAACGGGCTCGACGCGGCCCCGGTGCGCTGGATCGTGGACGACGCCCGCAAATTCCTCGCGCGCGAGCTGCGGCGCGGCCGGCGCTACGATGCGGTGATTCTCGACCCGCCCAGTTTCGGCCGCGGCAGCAAGGGCGAGGTGTTCAAGATCGAGACGCATCTGCCGGAGATGCTCGACACGTGCGTGCGGCTGCTCTCCGACCGTCCGCTGTTCTTTCTGCTGAGCGCCCACACGCCGGGTTTCTCGCCGCTGGTGCTCGATAACCTATTGCGGACGTCGCTGCCCTTGCGCAACGCCTCGGTCGAGTGCGGCGAGATGGTTCTCGCCGGTGCCCCCGGCGTTCTTCCCGTTCCCAACGGCTGCTACGCCCGTTGGGCTCCCTCCAAGATCTGAGGCTCTTGCCCTCGGGAAAAGCTCATTGCGGCGGACCCGGTGATTCTGCTACGTTGTGTCCCCATCTACGACCCATACCGCAGGCACTTCGGCTTGGTGAGTTTTTTCAGACCGTCGACATGTTGCCGTTCCGCAAGCGGATCCGCCGCGAATCGTTCGCCGTCGAAACTCAGCCGAATTGTGCCTCGGCATGAGAAACCCGTGGATGCCTGAGGCAAGCCCAAGAGAGCGGCACCTTTGTATACATGGTGAAACCGACTGGGCTTCTCACAATTCTTCGTGACCTGCGTGCAACAGAAACGCGCCCCGATGCGTCGGGCGTGTTTGATGTAGCTCACGGCGGGATGCCTGTAGGAATTATGCGAACCGACCGAGGCAACAATCGTCCTCGGCCCTATTGCGGACAGATTCGCGGGGAATTGCGGATGTTGCCGGTCTTCCGGCGCACCGTGATGGGGACCAAGCATGAATGCCGGGATCTCCTCCGATGCAACAGCGGCGATGTTTGCGATAGTCGTATCGCCCGCCCAGAGAATAGTCTCGCTTTGCGGCACAGTCAGGGCAAGCACGGCAGATGTTTCGTTGGGTGTGCGAGACAGAACGTTGCCGGACATGGTGGGGTGCCGGACACCGAGTGTCACGCCGGTTTCCGAGTCGCGCCAGAGGGTTTGCGGGGCTTCGAGCCGTCTGATGTCTTGAATGCCGCCAGTCTTTCTGGCTTCCTCGGCTGCTCGAAACAAGGCATGGAATCCAGATTCTTTGATGTGGCTGTGATCCAGGAGGTAGAGAGTGCCTATCCGACGAGAGCAGCAGTGGACTAGCGATGAGAGTGCGCCGACATGATCGGCGTGGTTGTGGGTGATGACGATAGAATGAATGCGGCGGCCGGGCTGACAAGAAAGCCAATCCACAAGAGGCGAACCCAACGGTCCCACGTCTATGAGAATCAACTCCCCAGTGGGCAGGTGAATGACCGAGCAATCGCCTTGGCCCACATCCCAGAACTCAACTAGGAGTCGGCCGTCGCCCATGATTGCCACAGTTCCTCGCCGTTCTGAGTTGATTCGGTTATGAAGGATCGGAAC
>JAQBFL010000482.1:0-4959 GCA_032123415.1 bacterium
ACCCCGCCAGCAGGTCCAGCATGCGCTCCAGCAGCGGCACGCCCCACAGCGGCATCAGCGGCTTGGGGCGATCGAACGAAAGCGGCCGCATGCGCTCGCCCAGTCCGGCCGCCAGCAGGAACGCCTTGCGCGGCCCCTTCACTCCACGACCTCGCGGGCGCGTTCGTAGAGCAGGCACTTCTCGCGCTCGCACCGAAAAGCCCGCAAGGGGTTCCGCCAGGCCGCCGCGATGGCGCGCGGATCGTCCCCCCGGGCCAGCCCGACGCGCACAGACGCGGTTCCGAAAAGCTTGTCGAAGAACTCAGGCCGCGCCGCGGGGCGCCGCCACACGCGCCGCACTCCCAGCACATCCTGCAGCCCGGCCACGATGCACAACGCCGTGAGCGCGGGCCGGGTCACGTCCGGGGCCATCACGCACATCCGCACGCCCGGCACAAACAAGCCGCTGGACGGGCGCGGCTCGTAGGACTCGGCATAGAAGCGAACCCCGGGCAGCCCCCGCCCTGTCAGCCCCTCGCACAAGGCCGCCGCGTCAAGACCGGCGCCGCCCACGAACTGGAACGGCATGTTTGTGGCGCGCGCATGATCCACGACGCCGATTGCCTCCAGGCACACCGTCGCGGGAAGACACTGCGCCGATTCCCACGACCGCATGGCCGGGGACGGCGGACGCCACGGCGGCCAACCCGCACCGCGCCACGGTTGACGGCCATAGCCCGCCATGGGCGCCACGTGCAGTTCCAGGTCGAGCCCGAGCGTTCGCTTCAGCCACGCGGCGGTCTCACCGGGCGTCATGCCATAAGATAGCGGGAGGTCCGCCAGCGAGACGAAACTCCGGCAGGCATCCTCCGTGAGGGGGCCGTCCACCGTGTTCGGCAGCGGCACGGGGCGGTCCGCCACGACGACCTCCCTGCCGGCCGCGGCGCAGGCCTGCAACGCGAGCTGCAGCGTGGAGACGTACGTGTAGGGCCGCGCGCCAAGGTCTTGCAGGTCGATCACGAGCGTGTCGATCGCCCGCAGCATCGCAGGCGTCGGCGCGCGCGTCTCGCCATAGAGCGAGTAGACAGGCACGCCCCAGGGCGACTCGCGGCGGTCCACGCAAGCCGCGCCCGCCACCGCCGCGCCCATGAAGCCATGCTCGGGGCCGGCCAGCCACGCCAGGCGCAGCCGCGCGTCGGCGCGCAGCCGGTCGGCCGTGCTGCAACCCTGGGGGTCGACGGCAGCCAGGTGACTCAGCAGGCCGACGCGCCGGCCCCTCAGCCAGCGCCCATGCCGGCTCAGCAGCACATCGATTCCCGGTAGAAACCGGCTTCTCACAGGCCATTCCCGTCCGTCAGGTTGTTCGCTCGCGCACTGAGGACCTCGCCAGCGCCCGGGGATGTTCCAACGCGCGGCGCGGACGCGGCGGACCGGAACAGGGGCAGGAAGAACAGATCCAGTTTCGTGCCGCGCTCGGGATGGGTCTCGTAACGGAAGAAGCGCCACATGAACGTGAACTTGCGCAACCCGTCCGCGGTGCGGTCGTAGGTGACGAACGGCAGGCTGTCCACGCTGACGTCGCCATTCAGCCGCTCGTAATGCCAGGCCCGCCACAGCACGCGGTGGCGCACGTACTCGTGCGGGCGGTCCGCGGTGCCCCGTTCGCGCTTCATGTCATACAACCGCCACAGGACGGAGCCCTTCGCCCCCGAGGGGCCACCATCCCGGGCGAACTTCGCGCGGTAGAAGAGGGGAAAGAAGTGCGTGCGCGTGCCGTGCGCATCCTCGACGCGCCGGCCCCAGAGCAGGAAGCTGGTGCGGGAGTAGCCGCTCGCGACGTTTGTCCGGTGTCTGAACAACGGCCAGACCCACGTGCCCCGCCACTGGTTGCGGTAGCTGCCGATCAGCGGCGTGAACCAGTACGCAAAGTCGCCGTCGTCGGGGTCGTCCCAACCGAACAAGGGCGTGTAGAGATACTCGTCTCGCTCGCGCGCGTACAGAGGGAAAAGATGGCTGCTATCCTGGACGCCGTCCGCGTTCGTCGTCTGACCGTAGAGGCCGGCCAGCAACGTGAGGCGGCGGGTGAGATCGGCATCGGTCCTGCGCCAGGAAAGAAGCAGCGGCGCGGCGGCGTAGCGCGCGCCGTCGGCCTTCCAGCGCGCGAAGAGCGGCGTCGCCAGCAGGTCGTTGTCGTCGTCGGCCACGTAGAGCGGCAGCACGCGGCTGCGCGCGATCGAGCCGTCCGCGCGGGTATCCCACCCCGCGAGGCCGCCAAGCAAGTGCGTGCCGCGGGCGCCGTCCGCCTCGGTGCGCGACCACGACAGAAGCGGGGGAACGGCCCGCACGTCCGCACTGCCCGCTTTCCACTGGGACCAGAGGGGCGTGAGCAGCGTCTCTTCGAGCGGGTCGCGATAGAAGAGCGGCAGCACGTGGGACGGCCCCGGTTGCTTGCCGCCGCCGAACCGGGCCAGCCCCAGCAGCAGCCAGTTGTCCGTCGAGTCCGGCTCGCGCACGCGCCACGACAGCAGCGGCGGCAGTCCGAACATGGAATGACCCGGTTGGTCTTCGACGTGGAAGAACAACGGCGTCAGCGTGCGCCCGCTGCCGTCCTCCCGGCGCGTCACGGAGCCCAGCGGCGTCACCCAGGCCGAAGACTGCGCGGAGGTCCAGCGCAGGTAGAGCGGCGCGACCGCATGCCAGCGCGCGCTGTCCTCCGTGCCGCCCCGCTGGAAGAGCGGCGTCAGCCGGGTGCCGCTTCGTGGATTGTCGTAGTAGAGGGGGATGGCGTAGCTCGACCGCGGATTCTCGCCCGTGCTGATGCGGCTCAGGGGCCCCAGCACACGCCACTCCGTGCGCTCCGGCGTGCGCGTGCCCCAGGAGAGCAGCGGGGGGATCAGCGTGAACGCGTGGTCTTCCCCCTCCCCGCTGCCTGCATACAACGGCAGCAGCCAGTGCGCGTGGCGGGCGCCTTCCTGGCGCCGCCCCCACAGCCCGAGCGCCGCGTACTGCATCTCCGCGTCGGCCGCCGCGCGCCGGCCGTACGGCAGGGAGTAGAAACTGGACTCCCCCGGCGAGCGGTTGCGCACATAGAGCGGCAGCAGCCATTCGTTGTGTTCGCCGGCCTGCGGGTCGGTTCGCGTGCCGTAGGGCAGCGTGAAGAAGTAGCGCTCGCCGCTGGCGTGCTCGCCGCTCGCAAAGAGCGGAAGCAGATGGTTGAAAGAGCCCGCGGGGCCGCGTTCGAAGCGCGACAGCGGCCAGGCCAGGTGCAGAACCGTGCGCGGGCCGGCGGCCGAGTCGCTGCCGCTTCGCGCGTAGATCCACAGGGGGAAAAGCGAATCCACGCCGTTGCCGCCCGAGAGCGGCCGACCGCGGTGCCAGTACAGGGGGAAGGCCGCGAAGTAATCGTCGCCCCAGAAGAACGGGAAGAATCGATACTCGTCGTTCGCCGTATCGAACTCGCCCAACGGCCAGAGCACCCGGTGCACGTGCCGGTCGGTTTTGAGCCCGTCGACGGAGTAGACCGGACGCAGCGCGAGGTGGTCGGGCGACTTCTCGAAGACCGGCCACAGGACCGACAGGGCCGGATCGCGATAGTAGACGAGCGGCCAGAGCGCGACGCGGTCCGCCACGACGCCGGTCCGCTCCTCCCACTCGCCCGTATAGAAAGGGGTGCCCTTCATGGCGCGCGTCGCGCAACCGCATGACATGAGCACCGCGCAAAGCGCCGTCAGGACGATTCCCGCGGCACGGGGACCAAACGTATGTTTCATGGCAACCAGCTTAGCGAGCGACGCCGCCATGTCAACATTGTCCTCGTCCTCTGTCCTCGTCTGCGACTCATCCGCCACCGTTCGTATGCCATGATGAGAATGGCTGCGCACTGTGGCAGCGGTTCCAACTCACGAATTCTTCGGGGTGAGCTGGGGCTGGAAAAGCGCGAGGGAAGCGCGAGGGAAGAGATTTCTCATTCGTGAGACAAAAAAGATTCTTCAGATCTCTTTTTTTGTTGCTCAATATGGCTAAGGTGTTACACTTAGCCGTATGAAAGCAACAAAACCCAGCGAAAGTCGGCACCATCGGTTGCGGGAGGCCTATCGCAGAGAGATCGGTCAACTCGGCGTGTTCATCGAAGGAACCCTCAGTAAGGTCCGGCGGCCGGGACGCAAACCGTTAGCCTGGCAGCTGACCTTCAAGCAGGCCGGTAAGACCCGCACGGTGTATGTGCCCCGCACGCTGGTCGAGGAGGTCCAACAGTGGGCAAAAGAGTACAAGCGTCTCAAACAGTTGATCCGCAAGGTGACCCGACAGAACCTGGCCATCATCCGCCGCCACGTCGCCGTCCGCCAGGCCGTAAGCCGGGTCCAGCGCCCGAGCACCAAACGTATGGGCGACAACTCGTCGGGGTCGTCCGTCACTGCTTCCCGCAGATGAACCGCTGGCTGGACGGCTTACCGGACCCTCGCCGCCAGGAGTTGTGCACCTATTCGGGGCGGCACCTGTGGTGGCAAATACTGATGACCTGCTTGCTGCGGGACGGCTCGCGCAACGCCTTCGATGCGGACCGTAATAGCGGACAGATGCCGCAGAATATGCTCCAACTCTGCGACCAGGAGTGGGACGAGGAGCGATTGGGCACACGCCGTACCGTGACCTGTTCGGAGAACGCCACACGCCATGCCTCGCGCGTGCCGGTCAGCGCCGTTGGCCAGGTCAGCGTGTTCATGGTTCGCAGACTCATGCAGATGCGGCTGTTGGATTCGGCGCGTCTGTTCGGCCGCTGGTGGTTGGTTGCGATCGACGGCACGTTGCAGGATCGGGGGCATGACACCCAGGCCGGGGAAGCGCGCTATCGCTATGTCGTGGAGGCCAAGCTGGTTGGCCCGCAGGGCACGATGTTCTCGCTGATGAGCGAATTTATGGATATGCGCGATCCGGTTCGGGACAAGGAAGACTGCGAGTTGAACGCCTTCCGACGGTTGG
>JAQBFL010000483.1:0-2579 GCA_032123415.1 bacterium
TGGCGCCCGCCCGCTGGCCCTTGCCGGTGACTTCGACCATCAGGTTGGCGTCCCGGTACTCGCGCGGCAACACGACTTCCTCGGGCTCGCCCTCGCCCTTGACGGCGAGCTCCCGGCGGAAGGCCGGCTTGATCGCCGCAAAATCCGCGCCGCCGTCCGCCAGGAACGGCTTGCGGCTGAACAGCAGCTCGATGTCCATCGGATAGAGATTGAGGGTCACCGTCTTGAGATGGTGCGCCGTCACAAACAGCTTGCCCGACTCCACCTTCAGTTCGACCGACGGCGCCTGGGCCGCCAGCCGGTCGAGATCCTGCTGGCGCGTCGGATCTTCGAGATTCGCGGCTTCCGCACCGCGCGCTTCTTTGACCGCCTGCACGAGCGCACGGTACCGGTCGCTCCAGCGCGGAACCGGGTGATCGACATGCGGCTCCGCCAGGGCCAGGGCGCGGTCGAGATCGAGATGACGCAGCGCCAGCCAGGCTTTCAGGTAGCCGGTCTGCAGCGTCTCGTGCAGGTCCGCGTCGCGGATCTTGTCGAGCTGCGCGTCAGCCTCGGCCAACCGGTCTTGCAGGAGCAGGTAGTACGTCAGCCCCAGGCGCTCGTGCGCGTCGAGCTCGGACCGGTAGAGACCGTTGCGCAGGAACGCCCGATATTGCCCGTCGAGCGCGCTGTTGAGGATCTTGCGTTTGTCGCCCACGGCATGCGCGCGCGCGTTGACCAGCGGGTCGTACTCGAGATGCTCGTAGGTCAAGTCCTCCACCGGGCGCACCGTGAGCAGCGGCGAGTCGAACACCGGCCCCACCTGCTGCCTGGCGCGGCTGCGCGACAGCCAGACGCGGGCGCGCGGAATGTCCTTGTGGAACACCGCGTACGAGAAGGTGGTGTCGTGCAGGAGTCCCCGTCCGGCGAGCAGGTCGGCGGCGCGATCGTAGAAGCCGCGATCCTTAAGCCGCCAGGCCATCCGGTCGAGCTCGAGCCGGCGGAGGTTGTGTTCCTGAAGAAACGCCAGCGTTTCGTCGGCGGAAGCGTTCTGCGACACCCAACCCCAGGAGGTCTTGTCCACTTCCGTGGGCGCGTCAACCACGCGGAACAGGCGCGGATCGGCCTTGCCGATGACGGCCTCGTCCGCCGCCGCATGCGCCGGAAACTGCGGAAACTCGCCCGCGGCGGGGAAGGTGAAGAAGTACTCCACCGTCCGCGTGGTGTAGGGCTCCAGCGTCACGGGCTCATCGTCCGTGTAAAACCCGTTGCGCAGGGGAATGGCGCCGAGGGGGATTTGCAGCAACACGTTCAGACGACGACGCGAGGCGGTGGGGTTGGTGAGCGTAACGCGCGCGCCGTAGACCACGCGCCGCACGAACTCGCCCGTGACGAACTTCTCGACCTGCTCGTTGCCCTCGAAACGATGCATGTCGTCGGGACGGAAGAACTGCTGGGAGAGGAGCAACGGGCGGTCATCCGCGGAGGCCTCCGCGGGAAGAATCTGCTCGCTGACCAGCAGGGCCGGGGCCTGCACGGAGAGCGTGAGCTGCGCCCCCTCCGGCTTCTCCTCGGCGGCGGGCGCCTCGAACGGCAGCCCGCAGAAGGCCAGCGCGGCGATAATTTCGGTCAGATTGCGGTGCGCTTCCGGCAGATGGGACGATACCGGCACGCCCGCGGCCACGTCCCGCCAGAACGCGTTCACGGAAACACGCTCGGGGACGTCCTGTTGAACCCGCAACTTGTAGTAGTTTTGCTCGGCCCATTCCTTGGTCTTAGGCAGAGCGCGGTACAGGCGCTCCGCATCGCCGGCGATGAGGGCCTCGGACATGTCCGCCAGCATCACTTCCCCACCCACCGCGACGGAGTCTTTCTCATTAAGCCTTTCCTCCGCCAGGTCCATCGAAATCGCTTCCGCCTCCATGGCCGGCGGTGGCGCCGCCTGAGCGGCCGTGGCACCAGGGCCGCGTGCCTCCGAAGCGAGTTCGCGCGATTCAGCCCTGGCAACCCGTTCGGCAACCCCCTCAGCACCCCGAAGCGACATCGCCTTTCTCGATGTCACCACCGACTTCTCCGCCTCCTCCTTCGACGCGTCGCGGGCCAAAGACGCCGCTTCATCCAGCTCGCCGGCCTGAAGCGCCACGCGGATGCGGCGGGCGAAGCCCTCCGGGTCGGGCGGCTGAAGCTCCCATGCTTCGCGCAGGGCGGCGCGCACGGCCGCGGCATCGCCGCCGCGGCGCGCGAGCAGCGCCAGTTCCAGGGCGTTGCGCCGCTGCAGCATGTCCAGCCGGGTGTCTTCCGTGGTCAGCTCGTCCAGCAGCCAGCGGTCCACGAAGGTCTTGTCCTTCTTGCTCGCCAGGTACGGCCGCACGACGGCATCGAAGAACGCGCGGTCGCGTTCGAAGAGGAAGAGGTGCAGCTCGTGGCAGGCGAACTCGCCGTACTTGTCGCGCCGGGTCTTCGCATCCAACGCGGGCCAGTCGCGGAGAAACGCGAAGTCGGACAGCGCGGGATCGCCGCCCAGAGTCTTCAGCAGGTCGAACGCCTGCCCCACGGTGCCGATGACGCGGTAGCGGGTGGTCGAGAGATCGGGGAACACC
>JAQBFL010000484.1:0-2804 GCA_032123415.1 bacterium
GCCGCTGGAGCACGGCCACCTCCGGTTGTCACAAATCCACCTCGGCAGAACAAGGAGTCGGGTCATGTCGGTTTCCTTCGCGCCTTCGGGCGCCTGGACGGCGCTCGTTACGCCTTTCGATGCGCAGGGCCATCTTCATACGGATGCGTTCCGCAAACTGGTCGAGTTTCAGGTTGCGCAGGGCATCAGCGGCATCGTTCCCGTCGGAACGACGGGCGAATCACCCGCGCTGAGCTGGGATGAGCACATCCTGGTCCTGGAGGCAGCGGTGAAGGCCGCTCGAGACCGTGTTGGCGTGCTGGCCGGAACCGGCTCGAACGCCACCGAGGAAGCCGTGGCGGGAACGCGCCACGCGCGCGAAGCCGGCGCCACCGCCGCGCTGCTGGTGGACTGCTACTACAACGGCCCGTCGAGCCTGGAACTGCGCACCGAGTATTACGAGCAGGTGCTGGCCGAGGTGCCCGAGATCCCGCTGGTTCCGTACATCATTCCTGGACGGACCGGCTGTGCGCTTTCAGCGGAAGACCTGGCGATGCTCCATCGCGCGCAGCCCGCGCGCGTACCTGCGGTGAAGGAAGCGACTGGCGATCTGGAGCGCATGCGCCGCGACCGCGAGATGAGCGGCTCTACACTCGCCATCATGAGCGGCGACGACGATCTGACGGTGAAGATGATGCAAGACACTCGAATTGGAGCCTCGGGCGTGATCTCGGTGATGAGCAATATAATGCCGGCCGCCGTGAGCCGGATGGTGGCGTGGCAGCAGGCCGGCGAGGCCGGCAAGGCCAACGATCTGTGCAGCGCGATGGCGCCGCTCTTCCGACTGGTCGGCTGCAAGGCGAAGGGCGAGCGTCAATTGCCTGGCGGCGGACGGGTGAGCGTCGAGGACAAGTTCCGCAACCCGCTGCCCGTGAAGACGATGATGGCGGGTCTGGGCATGCCGGTCGGCGGTTGCCGTCGCCCGCTGGGGAAGATGACGCGCGCGGGCGTTGACCAGTGCCGCGATGCGTTGCGCGAAGTCCACAGGGCCGCTCCGGAGATCCTGGCGCCCATCGGTGAAGCCTTTGGCGTCAACATCGAACGACGGATCGAGGACGCTGCCGTCTGGGCGCCACTGACGAGAGACTGAGCGATCCCGGCACCAGCCTGCGGCGCCTTTCATCGGGGAAGAACGACGAACGTGCCGTGACGCTGAGGCCCATCGCCAAGCGCTGCCGCGTCGCCAAGTCCACGGTCTCGCTGGCCTTGGGTGCCGACCCGCATGACGAGGAGCGGATCGACGCCCGGATCCATGGCCATCCGCCACCCCGCTGGACTTGACATCCTCGGGATTCAATTTATAGCCACTGTATCATGGTTCGCATCCGCCGCGTTTAACCGCCGTGAAAACGGCGAGTTGCGTAAGGCACGCTGAGGGGTCGAGTTGATTCGTGGCCACGCCGGGCGAAGGTCGCACGCCACCCCGTGACCGCAGTCCCTGGGCTTACGTTTCCCTGGGGACGGAGTTTGCCGTGACGGTCGGGCTGCTGGCGTGGGCGGGCTGGTGGGTGGATCAGCGATGGGGGCTTCAGCCGTGGGGAACCGTGGCGGGGCCGCTGCTGGGCGTGGCCATGGCGACGTACCGGTTGATCCGCGAGACGAGTCAATAGCTGGCGGGACGCGGCGATGACGGGCCTCTTCTGGGGTGTCGTGGCTGCGGCGGTGGTGTTGGCGGCCGAGTTGACGGGTGCGCGAATAGGCGTCTACGTTGGCGCGGCGGGCGGGCTGGTGCTGGCGTTGATCGGTACATGGTTTTCCGGTCGTGCGATGGCGGCTGAACCGATGGCCGCTGAGGGACGCAAGAGCTCTTGGACGTGGTGGGGCTTGGGGCTGCTGGCCCGCTTGTTCGGGCTCGCGGCGCTGCTCGTTGCCTTCCGGTTCTTCTGGGACGCTTCGGGTGTGGTGGTACCGGCATTGAGCATGGCTGGCGTTTACCTCGCGTGGCTTTTTTCCGACGTGGGCCGGCTCTACTGGCGGGCGGGGGAACGCGGGAAAGAACATGGCTGAAACGGCGCATTCAACGGTTGAAGCCGAATCTCACGGCGAGCAAGGCGGCGGCGAAAACCCGTTGCACCACATCACGGACTATGCCGTCTGCGTGATTCGCAAGGACGGGACGTTCCTCTCGGGTTCCCAGGCGTACGATGCGCACGGGAGTGCCAGACCCGGTTACGAACCGGCCATGATCGGTCCTTTCAAACTCGAGTTCAACCGTTCGATGCAGGACGTGACGGTTGTCGCGGTGCTGCTGACGGCCGTCTTTGTGCTGGTGGCGCGACGCGTGGCGGCGAATGTGAAGGCGGATCAGGCGCCCAAAGGCCCGCTGGCGAATCTCGTCGAAAGCATGATGTGCTTTGTCCGCGATGAGGTCGTGGTGCCGATCGGGGGCCACCATCTGGCGCACTACACGCCGGTCTTTCTGACGTACTTCTTCTTTATCCTGGTCGGCAACATGGTGGGCATGATCCCGTGGCTGTTCAGGGGGCCCACGGCCAATATCTCCGTGACGGCCGCACTGGGTGGTTCGATCCTGATGGTCTTGACCGGACTTGGCTTCTACCATCAGGGCCCCGTGAAGTATCTGCTGCACCTGGTTCCGCCGGGCACGCCGTGGTGGTTGTGGCCGTTGATGTTTGTGTTGGAATTCGTCGGACCGATCATCAAATGCTTCGTGCTCTGTATCCGGTTGTTCGCCAACATGATCGCCGGCCACTTGGTCGTTTCGAACGTGCTGGGGCTGGGTGTCTTCAAGGCGGGTGCGACGG
>JAQBFL010000485.1:0-2584 GCA_032123415.1 bacterium
GCCGCCCTCGCCGCCTGCGTTGCTCGCATACACCCATTCGATGCCCGTCGCCGGGTCGCGCAATGTCCACTGCGCGAAGCCATCGCTCAGAATGCGGCTGTTCTCGCCGTTCCAGTCCACGCAATGGATCTGCAGCTTCCCGTCCGTCTTCGCGGAGTAGACCACACGGCGGCCGCTCGGGGACATGAGCGGGTTGTAGAGGTCGCCCTCGGGCACCAGCTCGCGCTCGCCTTTGCCTCCCGTATCGAAAACCATGATTGAATGGCCGGGGCCGCCGTCGACCCCGCCCTTGCTGGTCTCCCACTGCTTGTGGCGGAGCCACACGATACGCGTCTCGGCGCCGGTGAGTTCGCGGATCTGCGTGCCAGGGTCGGCCGCAGCGGCGGGGGCGGCCCAATACAGGGCCGCCAGCAGCGCGACGAGCGTCAGCAGGGTGGCGTTACGGTTCACTGTGCGCATGATTTTTTCTCCTGTCTGCATGTTTTCTTCTCCGATTCCTTTTCCTTTAGGGGGCTGAAACTTCTTCATGGCGTGATCTCCACGCTTCCGGTCTGTCGGGTCCAGCCGTCCCAGCCCGTGATCCGGAAAACCCCGGCGCTGAGACAGACTCTGAGGAATGAGTTCACGGGGTTCGGGCTGGGTTGTTCCTTCATTCCAGAAAGCCCCATTCGAACTCTCGTGTGTCGTTGCCGAACCGCCAGCGCCTCGGGCAGGTCGTCTCCATCCAGTCCAGAGGCTCCGCCGCCGGCTGAGCGGCGGCGGCGCGACCAAAGGCTTGCTTGAGCGCGGCGCGTTGCTCGGGACCGACGGCGGTTGGATCGGCCGAGACAAAGAGCGGAGTTCCGCTTGCGGCAAGTAGTTCCAGCCACTGCCTGTTCAGTTGCCACGGCACGTTGTTCGTCAGCCCCACACAATCGGCGTCCGCGGCGAAGAATGCGCCGTGCTGTGCCATGCGATAGGCGAGTGTGTTGACGCCCATTTTGCGCGTCCGTTCCCACTCCTGCCCGCTCGTGTCGTCTCCCGTGCGCTGGAGTTCGAACAAGCCAGCCCCCAGGTGACCCACCGTGTTACAGCCGATGAGAATCACGTCCTCCGCGGCATCGCGAATCGTCTGGTAGAGAGATCGAACGATCTCCGCCGTCGTCCTGGTCCTGTCCGCAAAGCCCCACGCGCCAGGGGCGATGACGCCGTCCGCCGCCTCGAAGCCCCATCGGCCGGTGATGTCGAATGTCGTGAAGTCGTGCTTCACCAGCGAATAGCCCCAATCGCGCATTCGGGCAATATCCTCGCGAACCAGATTGAGAACTTCCGGGACGCTTGGGTCCAGCACAACTTGTTTCTCCCGCTTCCAGATAGGGTGTGCTTCGGGCATACGCCAGGATATCGGAGCATCTCCTGTCAGCAAGGGCCGGATCCAGATTCCCGGTCGAACATCCATCGCCTTCATCGCGCGGGCCAGTGCGGGCATATCGGGAAACAAGCTGTTTCCCTTCACGTACGGCCCGCCTCCACAACCTTCGGCTTGGAACCATCCCGAATCGATCACCATGAATGGAGCATTATCCCGATTCGGAGACAGTTCGCGGACAAGCGCGGCGTCACGGCGTATGCTCTCATCGGAATTCTTCCCGTAGGCGTAGTACCAGTCGTTGCCGCCATAGACAGGGAACTTCGGCAGACGCGGCTCGCGGCAGAGAAGCCCGCAGAACCGGCGGGCGAATGCAAACGGGCTCTCGGAATCATCTGATGTTTGTGTTTGCACGGTGGCCGCGCGCAACACTCTTCCGCCAAGCTGAACGCCCCGTGCGCCGTTGCGCACGTCGAGGACAAGTGTGATGCTTTTCTGATCGACCCGCCACGCGGCAAAACTCGCCGCTCCGGTTGAGACGCCGATACCGTGCGTTTTTGAAGCGTGTGGGTCAAACAGCAGAACATACCATGGCATCAGTCGTTCCGGAACGTAACCTCGCCACTCAAGATCTCCATACCCGCGCTCCCAGTGGTCGCCCAGAATTCGCAACCCGTCCGGCAGTGGCGGATTCCAACGCAATTCGATTCTGGTGAGCAAAGCCGTTGCGGCGGATACGTCGACATGGAACCCGTTCGGGGCGGCCTTGATATCTACCTCCGCACCGGTGCGGTCCTTGCCACTCTCCGTAAAGACGCTGATACTGTCACAGATTCTGTCAATCATGTTTCCTCCTAACGCCAAATGAGTTTTCGTCATGGGGTGCTTGTGTCATAGGATTCTCCTGCGCGTTAAGTGTTGTCACTTTAGGATGATTTCGCACGTCTCGGCCCCTTGTCAGGGGCGCTATCCAGTTCAATCTCGATCACGGTGCTGAGCGTATCCGGCGGCAGTTCCGGCATGCCGCTGATCACAAGGCGCGGCAGAGGGTACGTGCCGCGGAAGACGGTCTCCGCGCGGAAGCGCAGTTTCTTTCCGCCGTATAGACGCACGCTTCTGACCCCGCGAATCGGATGCCCAGTGTCGGATGCTCGAACGCCCGCCGGCGGCAAGGCCCCGGGCACGTCTTTCAGAATCAGTTTGGAACCGGGCCACCGACGGCAATGGAAGTAAAGT
>JAQBFL010000486.1:0-8809 GCA_032123415.1 bacterium
GTTTCCGCTTCGCGCCATGGGCTTGAAAACACTGCCGGAGGAGCCGGAGCCCTGCCGGAGCGACTGTCACGCCTGGGGCGCGCACCCGCTGTATCATTTTTACGCCACGGTGCTGGGTATCCGGCCAGCCACACCTGGCGGTGCTCATCTGACCATCCGGCCGCAACTTGGGCCGCTGGAGCAGGCCGCCGGCACGCTGCCGCATCCTCGCGGCGAGGTCACCGTCAGCCTTGAGAACCGGCGCGGCCGTCTGCGTGGGCGGATCGCCCTACCGGCCGGCGTTACGGCCACCGCGCACGTCAACGGCCGCAAACAGGCGCTGGCAGAGGGCTGCAGCGAGATACCCTGAACCTGAGATCATTCCACCATCGCCAGCAGACGCGGCGCACTCAGCAGCCCCATCGGCCAGAGTTGGTATTCATTCATCCAGGCGGATCCTGTTGTGCGCCAGGAATCGGGACCCCACCAGTAAGGCCCGTTGCCGTTGTCGCCCGCGATCGCATTGTGCAACTGGCCGAACGCATTGGCCCGGTTGCCGAAGACCGTCAGATCCAGGCGGTGCTCACCGGCGGGCGCGTCAAAGACGGCCCGGTACGGGGCGAAGGCCAGCGGCACCTTCCCGCCGTCGTCGAGCCGTGCCGTCACCAGTGCCCCGCCGTAATGGGCGGTCTCCACGGCGAGCGGCTTCCCGTCTGACGGCAAGGTTGTGTGATACGTCACATTGCCCGCGTAGAAGGGCAGTCCCTGGTGGACCCAGTCGCCAAAGGCCAGTTCACGCACCGGCTCGGTGATCGACGTGTACCGGCCGCGCACCTCCACCCCGAAATCCCCGAGCAGATACATGCACTCGATGCAAGTCTTGCGGTGATAGGCAATCTCCAGTTCGATCTCATGCTCACCGGGGTCGAACGCATCCAGACGGATGGTCTGGATCGCCTCATCGGTGAAGTAGCCGACCGGTGTGGTATTCTGTTGCAGGCCGTCGAGAAAGACGCGGGTACTGGCCAGCCCCTCAAGTGCCAGTTGCGGGTGATCCACCGCCACCCGGCTGTTGAAGCGAAGCTGTACCCGTACGGTTGCCAGTGTGCCCAGCGGTTCATGATCGCACCAGGGCTGGCACATATTGCCGCCACGGGCTGGCAAAGCCAGCGTCCTGGCAATCAGACCGTCCAGATCCAGGATCGGCAGCACGTCCGACCACATCCCGTCATCGACACGGAAGGCGGCATAATCGAGCACCAGCACATTGGGTTCGGAGAGTGTTACCGGCACCGGATCCTGCAGGCGATCAATCTCCTTTCCGGCAGCGGAAGCCGCAATGGGAGCATCGGCGACCGCCGGCCCCGGTTCGAGCACAAGCAGCAGCGAGCCATGCGCCTCGAGAGCGCAAGGGATCCGGGTCCAGCCGTTGCTCGCGGTTGCCCGCATGGGGGACGTTTCACCGGTCAACGTATCGTGCAACACGGGCCGCCATTGACCCCGCACCTGCAGTTCCAGTTCCTGCAAGCCATTCTGGCGATCTGTATTGCAGAGAAACAGGTAGCTGGCACCCTCCTCCTCGCGCATCTGGTGCAGCACACCGCTGACCTGCGTGCCGCCGCGATCAACCAGGCGCACATCGCGGAATGGCGCCAGTGCATCGAGCAGGGTGGTTTCAGCCAGCGGGATCCGGACGCAGCGCGCGGCCAATTCCGCCGGGGCCCCGGACGGTTCGGCATCCACCAGCGTCGGCACATCCCCGGCAAACAGTACGGTTCCCCCCGTTCCGGCAAACGCCTTCAGCCGCGCCAGGGTCGTGGCGCGGATCGTGCGCATATTCGGCACCACCACGACATCGTAGGCCATCTCGCCCACCCCGAACCGGGAGTCATCCCCATCCGCCTTCTGCGTGGGTAGCAGCGATTCGCAGATGAAGTCGAAATCGGCGAACCCGTGCAGCAGCCAGCGCGTGAGGTCGGCAAAGGCCGCGTCACGGACACGCTGTTCGGAAGCGGTCTGTTCGGAGGGCCCCCAGCAAAGCCAGAAGCTTTCCACCGGATGCACCACGCCGATGCGCACCTGCGGACGCCCCCGTCCCAGCAGCGCGCAGACACGAGCGAAGTGATCCTCCACCACGCGGTATTCCTCCCACCAGGGAGACTGGTAGGAGATCGAGGCCGGGTAGTCGCGCTTGGCTTCCCCGGCCATGGACACCCAGGCCAGATGCGGCACGCGGAAGAGCACGCCCAGCGCCGTCTGCCAGTCGCCATGTCGCTTGTGCCCGGCAAAATCGAACGACCAGTTCGTCACCCCGTAGAGTTCGCTCAGCACACCCGCACGACCATACTGATGCGCCGCGCTCTGCGCCTGCTTGGCGGTGGTCAGCTCGATACAATCGCAAAGCGTATCGATCCCCGGGATCTGGAAGCCGCGGTAATGCCGCATCGCCTCGCCGAGCGCGGCGGTCTGGCTACCCAGCGTCGGCTCTTCCATCATGTGACCGGTAAGCGCAATGCCGTTATCGCGGCACCAGTTACCGACCGTATCGGCAAACGCCTGCGCAAAGCGCTCGCAGACATGGTCGTGGTAGCGGTAGCGCCAGGGCGAGCAAGCCTTGCCCGGCAATTCCCAGAACACTTCCGGCAGGTGATCCAGCAGTTCGCCGCCATACGCCCGTTGGAAGCTCGCCGACAGGTCATCGGTAAACGGAATCACCAGATTCCTGCGCTCCGCCGCTTTCCCCAGTCTCTGCTTATGGACGAACTGGGGTTCGTCCGTGAAGATGGCCGGCACGGTCTTGCCGAATTCATCGCCGATTTCGGCCTTGTAGCGTTCGTGGGTCACTTCGATAAACCGCCGGATGGCCGCCGGATTCAGCGTATCGACATACGCCTGGTTATTGAACCAGGAGGATGGCGTGGAGACTTCCAGATAGGCATACCAGCGCACCGTGCCGGCAGGCGGCGCCGCCGCCCGGTCCGGCACACGCGAGTAGCCGGCAAGGCAGCCGTCGGCATCCAGCGCCACATCGTAGACTGCCAGGAGTCGGCCATTGCCGGTGCGACCGCCCTGCGCCAGGGAATTAACGGACGGGCCGCTACCGCCCTGGGTATCCTCGTAGGCGTCGGGGGTGAAGAGCAGGTAGCGGGCACGCCAGCGCTCATCCCGGGTTACCAGCCCACCCGCCGCGCCGGACGGCCAGCGATCCTCGTCGTAAAGCCAGGCGAGCATCCCCTCCTCCTTCGCCTTCTCCACGCAGCGGCGCACCGCCGCCATGAAGTCAGGCCCCATGTACGCCGTGTCCAGCCCTGTACGCGGGTGCATGTGGAAACCGCCTAAGCCCATCTTCTTGAACACATCAATCTGCCGGCAGAGTTGATCGACATCCAGCTTGTTGTTCCAGCTCCAGAACGGGGATCCCCGGTACAGGTTGGGTGGATTGCGAAATGCCTCGACGGCTTCTTTCTTCATCATTCTTCCTTTAGCGTCAACTCGCTGTGTGCCACGCACATCCCGTTGCTTCCGTGGCCACCTGAAAAGCGATATCTTATCAGTTCAGCATCCGACACCGAGGCCTGCCTTTTTCAGGTAGTCGAAACTGTCGCGCACGGCCTGCGTCTTGTCCGAGGCGCATTCGTCAAGTTCCACAACGAGCCAGGACGTGTTTGTTCCAGCCGCCTTGACAATGTCCGGAATGTTCAGTTTTCCCTGGCCCACGGCGGTGTGGGGCTGACCTTGCACCAGCGGCCCATCCTTGATGTGGAGCAGTTTGATCCGGTTCTTGTGAGTCTTGACGATCAGGGGCACGTCGACCCGGTTGAAGTTGGACGCCCAGTAAACGTCAAGCTCGCTGAAGACATCGGGACAGTGCTCCAGGAAACGGCTGTATCCGAAGCGCCCTTCGACAAGGTCGAACTCCCACCAGTGGTTGTGATACCCCATCTGCAGACCGTGGGGCTTCAGCAGTTCGGCGGCGGACTGGAACTTCTCGGCGCCCGCCTTGATCGCATCGATCGTCCTGAACGCGTCCCCGCCGAGTCCGGAGATGACGTATTCGTAGCCCAAGGTCTTGGCGGTGTCCACGATTTCGTTAATCGTGTCCCGCGTGGGCAGGCCGCAGTGGGCGGACGATACGACAAGACCCAGATCGTCGGCCATCTTGCGAATCTCCCGGGCTGTCTTTCCCGCCAGACCCGCAGGTTCAACACCCTTGTATCCCATTGCGGCAAGGTCCTTGAGAACACCGGCGAAATCTTTGGCGGTGCGCTCGCGTAGCGAATAGAGCTGAACACTGATCGGTCGCTTCATGGTATTGCGGTTACTCCTGACGGCCGCGGGTGAGATGGGTAGTCCAGCCATCGATCGGCGTTGTGCGGCTGTTTCCGAACGGCGGTAGTCGCCTCTTATTCACAGGAACGATAGTGGTTTCTTTCCGGATCGTCAAGACCGGCGGAAGCACGCGGCAAGTGAATTCCAGTGCTCATCACGCACTGCCGCGTCTACAACACCCCGCCACGGATAAGGGCGACGGGGACGCGAGGTAACGGCCTCCAAATGCCGATCCGGCTGGCGGCGCTCCTCGGCGTCCCCCATGCCCTCCTCGTCGGAGCTTCTCACGGCCGCCACACCACGGTTCGCACAAATGCGAGACGGGGGGCGGCGGCTCAGTCTCTTTGGCCTTTGAATCGCCTGAAGAACACCAGATTCATACCCGGCGCACGGATTTGGCCCGCCGCATGCTTAGAAGAACGACATTGAGATCGCCTCGCTTCGAAGCTTGAACAGATTGGGTGGCGGGCATCTGAGGATTTCTGGAGGAAAGGACGGAGACATGGAGACGCTCTATGCATTGCTCATCACGCTGCTGTTCGGAGCCTGGATCTGGGAGCTCAAGTCGCAGGTTGTCACACTGAGACAAGGCAGTCTGGAGATGAGCGGCGAAGCGAGGGGAGGGGACGAGAACCATCGCCAACCGTCACCGGCCAGGCATGTGCCCCAGCACCATGCGAGCCAGCAGGCGGACGCATTCTCGGATCCGCATTCGCGGGTCTCCCGTCAGAACGGCGTGCCGACCTGGGTCATCGAATAGCTCCCGTCTCTCCTCTGCTGCCGACAACAGCGCCATCGACAAGCGCGTTCCGGTCAGCCATAATCGGCCCCATAGCAACCCTCATGGAGCCTGACTATGGCCGACCGTCGCGACTGGGAAAACCAGCATGTTCTGCAAATCAACCGCGAACCCATGCACGTGCCGCTGGGCGCCTACGCGTCCGAGACGGAGGCCGCGACAGCCAACCGTCGCGCGTCGCGTTATGTGCGGGTGCTGGATGGCGTCTGGCAGTTTCATCTTGCGGCACGGCCCGAAGAGGCGCCGGCCGGTTTCGAGCGCGACGCCTTCGATCGTTCCGGGTGGGGCGCCATCACCGTTCCCGGCAACTGGGAACTGCAGGGACATGGCTTCCCCATCTACACCAACGTTAAGTATCCCTTCCGTCTCGATACGACCGATCAACCGCATCTGCTGCTGACCGGTCACGATGTCTCCGGCAAGCCGCGGCATGCTCTGCGTCCGCCGTTCGTGCCGGCCGACAATCCCACGGGCTGTTACGTCCGCGAGTTTACCTGTCCGGAGGAATGGGCCGGGCGGGAGGTGTTCATTTCGTTCGAGGCCGTGGAATCCGCTTTCTACGTCTGGGTAAACGGCAGGCGTGTCGGCTATGGGCAGGACAGCAAACTGCCGTCCGAGTTCCGGCTGACGGAGTATCTGCGGCCCGGGTGCAATCTGCTGGCGGTGCAGGTGATGCGCTGGAGCGACGGCACCTGGCTCGAAGACCAGGACTACTGGCATATCTCCGGTATTCAGCGGTCTGTGATTCTTTATGCCAAGCCGCGCATACACATTCGCGATTTCAAGGTTCAGGCGCTGTTGGATGAGCGTTGCGAAGATGGCACGCTGAAGGCCTTCTGCCGCGTCAGTCGGGTGGAAGGGTATGCGGACTGCCGTGTGCGGTTGAAGCTGCTCGATGCGGCGGGCAAGACCGTACTCGCCAGCGAGCCGCAACCCATCGTGACCGACGTGCCGATGTCCATGCGCAGCGGGCACATGCCCGAGGCCGACTCCGCGTCATTTGTCTTCTCCGTGCCGATGCCGGCGCGGTGGACGGCCGAGACTCCGACTTTGTACACCGTGGTCTTCACGCTGCTGGACGCGGCGGGGAAGGCCGTGGACTTCGAGAGCTGTCGAATTGGTTTCCGCCGCATCGAGATCGGCCTCGATGGCGTGCTGCGCCTGAACGGCATGCGCTTGATCCTGCGCGGTGTCGATCGCCACGAGCACCATTGCGAGCACGGCCGCGCCGTGCCGGTGGAGTTCATGCGCGAAGAAGTCCTCGCCATGAAGCGCCTGAACTTCAACGCGGTCCGCACCAGCCACTACCCTAACGACACTCGCTGGTACGACCTGTGTGACGAACTCGGCATCTACATCATCGGCGAGACCAATCTCGAGACCCACGGCGTGGAGGGCGCCTTGTCGCAGGATCCGGACTGGGCGCAGGCCTATCTCGACCGCGCCGTGCGCATGGTCATGCGCGATAAGAACCATCCCTGCATTATTTCCTGGTCGCTGGGCAACGAGTCCGGCGCCGGCTGCCATCACGCCGCCATGGCCCACTGGATTCGCTGGTACGATCCCACCCGCACGGTTCAGTACGAAAGCGGCGATCCCGATGCCCGCATCTCCGACATTCGCGCGCCGATGTATCCGCAGCTCTCCTGGGTTGCGGACGTCATGGCCGGCGACGATCGCAGGCCCATGGTCATGTGCGAGTACGCCTACGCCAAGAGCAACAGCAGCGGCAACGTTCAGGAGTTCTGGGACTGCATCGAGAAGTATCCGCGCTTCCAGGGCGGTTTCGTCTGGGATTGGAGCGACAAAGCCCTGCTGCGGAAGACGGCTGACGGGCGAACCGACTGGGCCTATGGCGGAGACTTTGGCGAAGATGTCCGCAACGAAGAGTCCCTCGACATGTGCCTCAACGGCGTGGTGAATCCCGACCTCGCACCGCATCCCGGCGCGTGGGAGATCAAGAAGTGCCAAGCCCCTGTTCAACTGCGAGCCGTCGACCTGACGGTGGGGCGCCTGCGGGTGATGAACCGCTACCTCGCGCTTGGACTGGATCATCTCAAGCTCGCCTGGACCATTACCGCTAACGGAGTGTCGGTTGTGTCCGGGGAAGCGGCTCTGCCGGCTGTCGCTCCGATGGGGGACGGCGACGTAACGCTCGGCTATCGGTTGCCTGCGCCGGGGGCTGGTCTGGAGCATCATCTCACCGTACGCGTGCTCCTGGCATGCGATCGGCCATGGGCCGCCGCCGGGCACGAAGTCTTCGCGGAACAGTTCGTGTTGCCCGTGCCGCAGTTCGAACGTCCATTGCGCAAACGTCAGGCCGGATCGGTGGCGATCTCTCGGAAGGGCAAGCCGATCGAAGCCAGGGTCGGCGCCTGCGCCGTGGTCTTCGACCCGGATTCCGCAACCATCCGCCTCGTCGCCAATGGCAGGACATTGGCGCGTCAGGGCGGCGTGGAAAATTTCTGGCGCGCCCCCACGGGGATCGACGAAGGCACCCATGCCGGCTGCAATGCCGGTGTCTGGCGCGCCGCCGGTCTGGACCGTTTGCGGCGGACGGTGCTGGCCGCCGACTGGTCGCCCGTCGGCGAATCCGAGGCACTGTTCCGCACCGTCACCGACCTCTGCGCGGCGGATCGCGAAGTCGGCATCCGATCGCAGATGGAGTTCCGCCTGTCTGCCGACGGCTTGCTGCGCATCGCCCACGCAGTGCATGTCGCCGAGGGTCTGCCGGATATCCCGCGCATCGGGCAGACGTGGACGCTGGATGGCTCACTGCAGCGCCTGAGCTGGTTCGGTCGCGGTCCGCACGAGAACTATGCCGACCGCAAAGGCAGCGCTTTGGTCGGTCTCTACGAGAGCACCGTCGACGCGCAGCACTTCGACTACATCCTGCCCGTCGAATGCGGCGGCAAGGAGGACGTGCGCTGGGTGGCCTTGCGCGATGCTCATGGCGACGGCATCCTGTTCGCCTCGCCAGCGTTGTTCCACTTCGATGCGCACCGCAACACGGTGGCAGACTACGAGCGTGCCCGGCATACGGCGGATCTCGCGCCGCGTGGCGAGGTGTTCCTCAATATCGACCATCGCCACTCCGGACTGGGCGGCGACACGGGGTGGGGCCGCAACGTGCACGAGCCGTTCAAGATCTATCCCGGCCGCTACCGGTACGAGGTCTGCCTGCGGCTGTTGACCGGCGAGAATCCCGCCGAACTTTGGCAGGCGGAAGGCTGACGTCAGCGCGTGGGGCGTTCTTGTGGGACGCCACGTCGGCGCAAGCCTCCGCCGTGTCCCTCGGAGCCCGTCCGGATTGGAGTGAATGCACCGGCAGCCATGGTCTCCTCCTCCGCCGGCAATTCGCCATCCGCGACAATCGCGCTTGCATTCGCCGCGCCTCTTTTCCACACTGTTGCGAACAGGGCAACGTTCCCTTAGCGCGCGCCGTACTATGCGAACCCGGTGCGCGGCCGCATGCGTGGCACGAGCGCCGTATGACGGAGGTGGAGCGGACCATGACGGCAGAGAAGAGTGACTTACGGCAGGGCGGATGGCTCGAACGCCAGGCGCGCAACCTGGTGCTGCGGATGTTCGGCAGAATCAGGGTCGGGCGCGTGATCTTGGAAGAAGACGGCAAGCAACTCGCGTTTGGCGACCCGAACGCGCCGCCCGATCTACGCACGACGATCGCGGTGAGGGACCCCC
>JAQBFL010000487.1:0-8516 GCA_032123415.1 bacterium
GCCTTCAACCCCGCCGCCATCGCCCGCCTGCGCGAGCGCAAACGCCGCCCTCACAAACCGCTCGCCGTCATGGCCCGCGACCTCGCCGCCATCCGGCGCTGCTGCGGCGCGGTCGACGACGCCGCGGCCGCCGAACTGCAGTCCGCCGCCCGGCCCATCCTCATCCTCGATGCAGGCGCCGCCCCCGTGCGCCCGCCCCTCGAAGCCCTTTCGCCGGACTCCGACACACTCGGCGTCATGCTGCCGACTTCGCCCCTCCATGCCCTGCTCTTCGTCCCCCTGGCGGGCGACCCCACCCCGTCGTTCGAACTGCTGGTCATGACCAGCGGCAACCGCCGATCGGAGCCGATCTGCATCGCGAACGACGAAGCCTTCGAACGGCTCGCCGACATCGCGGATCTGTTTCTGGTACACGATCGCGAGATCGAATTGCGCAACGACGACTCCCTCTGCGTCCTGCGGCCCGACGGCCCCCAGGTGTGGCGACGCGCGCGCGGCTACGCGCCGGCGCCTCTACGCGTCTCGCCCCCGCTCACCCGTGCCGTTCTGGCCATGGGCGCGGAGGTCAAGAGCGCGATCGCATTCGGTGTCGACGACCGCATCGTGTGCTCGCCGCACATCGGCGATCTGGAGACGCCCGAAGCGCTGGACGCCATCGAGTCCGTTGCCGCGCGCCTCCCGCGCTTCCTCGAACGCGCCCCCGAGGCCGTGGCCGTGGACCTGCACCCGGACATGCACGCCACGCTCCTGGGCCGCCGCCTCGCCGCCGAACAGGGGCTGCCCGTGGTCGCCGTTCAACATCACGCCGCCCATGCGGCGGCCTGCCTCGGCGAAGCGGGCCTGGAATCGGGGCTCGTTCTGGCCTTCGACGGGCACGGCCTCGGCGCCGACGGCGCCATCTGGGGCGCGGAGCTGGTCGAGCTGTGCCCGGATGGCTGGCGTCGCCTGGCGACCTTCCGGTCCGCGCCCCTGCCCGGCGCCGACGCCGCGGTGCGCCGCCCCGCCCGCCAGCTCGTTGCCCGCTGGACCGCGGCCGGCATCGCCGCCGGCCCGGCCTGGACCGCCGCCCTCGGGCTTTCCCCCGACGAGGAAGCGGCCTGGGCCGCGCAGGCCGCCGCCGGGCTCAACACGCCCCGCACGCACGCCGCCGGGCGCGTCTTCGACGCGGTCTCCGCCGCGCTGGGCACGGCGCCCGGCTCGATCACCTATGAAGGGCAGGCCGCCGTACGCCTCGAAACAGCCGCCCGCCGCGCGGCACGCGCGACACGCTGTCCCCTGCCCTCCTTCACGGCGGCCGAAGTCGAGGGCCTGCTCACGATCGACTGGTCCCCGCTGTTCGCCGCGCTCCACGAGGCCGGCCCGGGCAGACTTCCGGCCGCCGCCTGCGCCTTTGCGTTCCACTCCGCCGTTGCGGAGGCCTGCGAAGTCATGGTACAGTATGGGCTGTCCGTTTCCGGGGAACGCACGGTCGGTCTCAGCGGCGGAGTGTTCATGAACCGCCTCTTGGGAGACATGCTCGAAAGCCGCCTCCGGAAGCGGGGAGTTCGCGTCGTGACCCACCACCGAACGCCGCCCAACGACGGCTGTATCGCGTACGGACAGGCGATCGTCGCAGGGAGATCCGTCTAATGTGCCTCGCAGTGCCCATGTTGCTCGAATCGCTAACGGACAAAGATGCGGGCATGGCCGCCCTCGGCGGCAGCCGCCATGAAGTGGATTTGTCCCTGATCGACAACCCTCAACCGGGGGACTACCTCATCGTTCACGCAGGGTTCGCCATCGAGAAACTCGACACGGAGGAGGCCGAGGCGCGGCTTCGACTGTTCGACGAACTGGCGGCGACGCCATGACGATGCGCTACATCGACGGATTCCGATCCTCCGCCGCGGCCGCCGCACTGGCAAGCCGCATCCGCGACAGCGCGGCACGGCTTCAGACCGACGGCCGCGCCGTCACCCTCCTGGAAGTCTGCGGCACCCACCCGCTGGCCATCGCGCGGCACGGCATACGGGATCTGCTGCCGCCGAACGTCTCCCTCGTCAGCGGCCCCGGTTGCCCGGTGTGCGTCACGCCCCCCGGCTATATCGACACAGCCATCGCCCTGGCCGAACGCGGCATCACGCTGGCCACCTTCGGCGACATGCTCCACGTGCCGGGGTCCGAGGCCACGCTCTGCGACTGCCGCGCCGAGGGCGGCCGCGCCGAGGCATGCTACTCGCCTCTGGACGCCCTGCGCATCGCCGCCGAGCGCCCGCGCGAGGAGGTCGTCTTTCTGGCTGTCGGCTTCGAGACCACCACGGCCCCCGTGGTCAGCCTCGTCCCGCGCGCCCATGCCGCGGGCGTGGAAAACCTCTCGATCCTGACAGCCTTCAAGCTGGTGCCCCCGGCGCTGCGCGCGTTGCTCGACGACCCCGAGATCCGCATCGATGCCTTCCTCTGTCCGGCCCACGTCAGCGCCATCATCGGCCCGGAGGCCTACGCCCCCTTCTCGGGCCCGAACGGCGTGCCGTGCGTCATCGCAGGCTTCGAGCCCCTCGACATTCTCCTGGGGCTGGACGGTATCCTGCGCCAGCTCGCGGGCGGACAGTCGCGCGTCGAGAACCAGTATTCGCGCGTCGTGCGCCCCGGCGGCAACCCCAAGGCGCGCGCCGTCATGGATGCGCACCTGCGGCCGACCGATGCCGAATGGCGCGGCCTCGGCGTCATCCCGCACAGCGGACTGACACTGCGCGACGAATGGAGCGCCTTCGACGCCGAGCGACGCCACGGCGTCCCGGTGCTGCGCGGGCACATCGACGAGACCTGCCGGTGCGGCGATGTCATCAAGGGCAAGATCAGGCCTCCCGACTGCCCCCTGTTCGGCACGGTCTGCGATCCGGACCACGCCCTCGGCCCCTGCATGGTCAGCGCCGAGGGCGCCTGCGCCGCGCACTTCAAGTACGGACTGCTGGAGACCCCGTGAAAGCACTGGAAGTCGAATCGAGGATTCTCCTGGCGCACGGCGGCGGCGGCCGCCTGACGCGCGACCTGATCGCCACCGAGATCGTGCCGCGGTTTGGCGACGGGCCGCTGCGCGGCTTGCCCGATGCGGCCTGCCTGCCGGTCGAGGCCGGCGAGATGGTCTTCACCACGGACGGCTTCGTCGTTCAGCCGCTATGCTTCCCCGGCGGCAACATCGGCGATCTTGCGGTGCACGGCTCGGTCAACGACGTGGCCGTGAGCGGGGGCTGCCCGTTGTGGCTCTCGCTCGCCCTCATCATCGAGGAAGGACTTCCCCTGCACACGCTGCGCACCGTGCTGAACTCGGTCAAGTCCGCCGCGGAGGCCTGCGGCGTGACCGTCGCCACGGGCGATACGAAGGTTGTCGAGCGCGGCCAGTGCGACGGGCTCTTCATCACGACCACCGCCCTCGGACGCCGTCTGCCGGGGTTCCGTATCGCCGCCGCGAACGCTCGGGCCGGCGACCGCGTGCTGGTCAGCGGCGGGCTGGCCGAACACGGCATGGCCGTGATGTGCGCGCGCAAGAACATCGGGATCGAACAGGGCCCATTAAGCGATTCGGCCCCCGTTCACCGGCTCGTGGCCGCCCTGGCGCCGCTCGCCCAATCCGTGGCCTGGATGCGCGACCCGACGCGCGGCGGCCTCGCCTCCGTGCTCAACGAGCTGGTCGACGCGGCCAGCGTCGGCGTCTCCCTGCGCGAGGCCGACCTGCCTCTTTCGGCGGGCGTGCGCGCCGTGGCGGACATGCTGGGGCTCGATCCGCTCCACGTCGCCTCGGAGGGCCGAGTCGTGCTCGTCTGCCGTCCGGAGGCTGCCGACGAGGCGCTGCAACGGTGGCGCGCGTTGCCGGAGGGCGCGGGTGCCTGCGAGATCGGGCGCGTCGTCGCGGGCCCGACCCGCGTGACCATGGAGACGACGGCGGGTGGGCTCCGGCTCGTCGACATGCCGCGAGGCGAGCTTCTGCCGAGGATCTGCTGATGCACGAGCTGTCCATTGCCACCGCGCTGGTGGAGCAGGTCGGAGCGGTCGTGACGGAGCACGACGCCGGCCGCGCGCGGCGAGTGGCGGTGCGCATCGGCTCGCTCTCGGGCGTCGACCCCGAGGCGCTGCGGATGGCGTTCCCGGTCGCCGCCGAAGGCACGGCCTGCGGGAACGCCGAGCTGGAGATCGAGTTTGTCGCCGCGAGCGTACTGTGCCGCGCCTGCGGCGCGGAGACGGCCTCCGATATTCCCTTCGCGGTCTGCGAGCGCTGCGGATCGCCGGACGTAGATGTCCGCGGCGGGGCCGACCTGCTCCTCACCCGCGTGGAGATGGATTGATGCCACGGTCATACGTTGGAGAGAACGCCCGCACCTTGGCGGCGGGGTCCACCTTTGCTCGGCTGACAATGGCTGCTCGCGGATTGACGCGCGGCGCAATTCGGCGTACAGTATCTCCGAATTGAGAATACAGAGCGAACAGGCGGCCTGATGTGAGGCCGGATGACGCTCAACGTCGGAAATCTATGGACACCAGGGAGCCGCGTTTGCCGATTATCAAGCGTCGATCCGAACATTGTATCTCGCGGAAGAACATCGACGACCCCGCGCTTAAGGTGCTGCATCGGCTGTCGCATGCCGGCTATACCGCCTACCTCGTCGGCGGCAGCGTTCGCGACCTTCTCCTGGGGCGGCGGCCGAAGGACTACGACATCTCGACCTCCGCCCATCCGCAACAGATCAAGCAGCTCTTTCGCAACTGCTTCCTGATCGGCCGGCGGTTCAGACTGGCCCATATCCGATTCGGCGATCAGATCATCGAAACCAGCACCTTCCGCCGCGAACCAGCCCCCGACGAAGTCCCGGATGCGGATGTGGACATCTACCAGCACCGCAACAACACCTTCGGCACGCCCGAGGAGGACGCGTTCAGGCGCGACTTCACGGTCAACGGGCTCTTCTACGACGTCAGGGACTTCTCCGTGATCGACCACGTCGGCGGGCTCGAGGATCTCGATCGCCGCCTGATCCGCTCGATCGGCAACGCCATCATCCGCTTCCGCGAGGACCCCGTGCGCATGCTGCGCGCCGCCCGCTTCGCGTCCCGGCTGGACTTCACGATCGAGGAGGCCACCTACCAGGCCATTCTCTCGCACCACGACGAGATCCAGAAGTCCGCGGCCCCCCGCGTGTACGAGGAAATCAACAGGCTCTTTCCGTACGGCAGCGGCGAGAAGGCGTTCCGCCTGCTTCACGAGACCGGCCTGCTCGGCGACCTGTTTCCCGAGCTCGCCGCCTGGCTCGCGGAGGCGCCGGAAAACGCCCCGCGGATGTGGGCCTGTCTGGCCCACCTCGATGCGCTCGGCGAAGAAGTCGACCGCGGGGCCGCGTTCCGACTGGCAGCCCTCTTCTACGCCCCCTTCCGCGCCCGCGTCCGCGACCTGGGGCCGGATGGCGGCCGCCGCGCGCGTTTCGAGGCCGCGCACGATCTGATCGAGCCCGCCGCGCGCCGCTTCCACATGCCGCGCCGCACGTTCCGCGACCTGATGACCCTCTTCGCCGGCCAGTACCGCATCGAGAACCCGAGCGGGCGTTTCTCCAAGAGCCGGATGGTCTCGCAGCCGCTGTTCGCGGAAGCCCTGGAACTTTACCGCATGGGCGCGCGCATCGGCCTCGCCGATCCCGGCCAGGTCGCGTTCTGGGAAGACACGGCCACATCGCTCAAGGCCCGTGCATCCGTCAACGAACCTGCCGTCGCCAACCAAGGCCGCGACTCCGGCCGCCGGCGGCGACGACGCCCCCGCCGCCGCCGCACCCCCGCCCCAACAACATGAGCCGCGGCGCCCATGCCTCCCCCTCCGCGCGCGCACGGAATGCCGAAGCGAACCACGCCGGTTGGCGCACCACCGTCGAATCCACCGCGCACAGCCGCCCCACCGCGCTTCTCCACGCCATGCTCGACCTCACGGAGAGTCTCGACGGCGGCGGCGACCCCGCCCTGGCCGACGCCTTGCGCCAGGCGCTCGCCGCCCGCTCGCACGACGGGGCAGCGCCAGACGCCAACGAGGACTCCCGCCTCGACCGCGTGTTCCCCTCTTTCCCGGCCGCGCCGCCGCGCCCCGCCCCCGAGACGCCCCCCACCCTGCTGGACGAAGAACAGGTCGCGGCCATTCTCGGACCGTCCGGCGCCTTCGCAAGCAAGCTGGCGACCTACGAGCACCGCGACAGCCAGATCGACATGGCCCGCACCATCACACGCGCCTTCAACGAGGGCAAGCATCTCATGGCCGAGGGCGGCACCGGCATCGGCAAGAGCCTCGCCTATCTCGTGCCCGCCATCCTGTGGGCAACCACGAACCGCCGCGCCGTGGTCGTCAGCACCAACACCAAGAACCTTCAGTCTCAGCTCTTCCGCAAGGATATCCCCCTCGTGCGGCGCGCGATGAACGTCGAGTTCAAGGCCGCGCTGATCAAGGGCCGCCTTAACTACCTCTGCCTGCGCAAACTCCTGCGCGCCCTCGCGTCGCTCGAGAGCGAAACGGCCCCCTCCGAACGCCCTCTGCTGGCCGCCGTGCTCTGGTGGTCCGCCACCGGCGGCAGCGGCGACTTCTCCGAGTGCCCCGATTGGGGCGGGGCAAACTGCCGCGGCCTGCTCCCGAAGCTGACCTCCACGTCCGAGGAATGCCTGGGCCGCGCCTGCCCCCACGCGCGGCGTTGCTTCCTCATGCGCGCGCGCGCCGCCTCGCAGGCCGCCGACCTCGTCGTGGCCAACCATTCCCTCGTCTTTGCCGAGATGGGCCTGCAGAGCCCCGCGCTGCCGCCCTACGCATCCATCGTCTTCGACGAGGCCCACAACCTCGAAGATGCCGCCACCAAGCACTTCTCGGTCGAATTGTCCGCCGTCCGCTTCCGCTTCGAGTTCGGACGGCTCTGGAACGCGGGCTTCGGGCGCGACGGCGCGGGCGCCATCCCCGCGCTCGTGCGTCAGCTCAAGGAAGGCGTCCTGCCGGCGGGAAAGAACGAGACCAAGGACCTGATCCGCGACGCCTGGACGCTGCGCGACCTGGTGCATGCCGCCGAGGACGCCGTGCCGCCGCTCTTCGAGGCGCTGCGCCGCGGCCTCGGCGAGCGGGATGAATCCCGGCGGTTCGGCGCCCCGCGCGACGAAGCGGCCATCGGCGCCGGAACGTCCGCGGCCCAGGAGGAACTACGCAAGCGCATCCGGTCCGCCACCGACCGCGCGGATGCGTTGAGCCGCTCGCTCCGCGAGCTGTCGGCCGGCGCCCTGCCCCTGCAGGCCGAGGCGCTCCACGACCTCGACGCCGCCGCCGCCCGGCTGCGCGAGCTTTCCGCAGACATGGATTTCGTGCTGCAGGCCGACGACCCCGAGTTCGTCTTCTGGGTCGAGCCCGCCGACCCGCGGCAGGGGGGAGCGCGCGCGGTCGCCGCGCCCATCGATGTCGGCAAACGGCTTGCCGAAGGGCTTTACTCCGAAAAGGACAACGTTATCATGGTCTCCGCCACCCTCTCGGTGGCCGGATCGTTCGACTACCTCAAGCGGCGCATCGGCATGGGCGAAATCGAATCCGGGCGCGTCGCCGAAATCGCGGCCGGTTCGCCGTTCGATTTCGCATCGCAGTGCGTCGTGCTGGTTCCGACCTTTCTGCCGGACCCCGCTGCCGATGACGCTGCGTACGCCGCGGAGCTGGGCAACCTGCTCGCGGATGTCTTCCTGCGCTCCGGGGGCCGCGGCATGGCGCTGTTTACGAGCTATCGCATGCTGCAGGCCGCGTCGGGGACGCTGGAGGAGCGCCTGCCGCCCGCCGGAATCGAGGTGCTTTCACAGGGCCGCTCGGGTTCGCGCGAGGCCATCACGGAGCGCTTCACTCGCGAGGTGAAGTCCGTGCTGCTGGGCACGCATTCGTTCTGGGAGGGGGTCGACGCCGTGGGCGAAACGCTCTCGTGCCTCGTGGTGGCGCGCCTGCCGTTCGCCGTGTTCACGGACCCGGTCGTGGCCGCCCGCTCCGAGGCGATCGAGGCCGAGGGCCGCAGCGCATTCACCGAATACAGCCTGCCCGCGGCGGTGATCCGCTTCCGGCAGGGCTTCGGGCGGTTGATCCGCCACCGCAACGACCGCGGCGTCGTGATCGTGACCGACCGGCGCATCCTGACGAAAGGCTACGGCGGCTGGTTCGCGCGCAGCCTGCCCACGGTCCTCACGCCCTGCCCGGAACGCGCCGCGTTCCTGGATGCGGTCTCGTCATTCCTGCAACCGGCCGGGAACTAGAACGGGTCGGGGCCGTCGATCTCGACAAGGTCGGCATCGTTCGAGGTTCCGACCATCTCGGACGCAGTCCCCGCGCGCGGCGCGGCCATTTCGCCGCCCTCGGCCGGCGTCATCCGCCAGGCCTGCAGGTTTACGAAGTAGCGCTCGTTGAACTCCCGGCCGCGGATGTTGAACTGCACGCGCTGGCGGTCGCCTTCCTTCACTTTGTCCAGCAGCGAGCAGCGTTCCTTGATGCACTCGAATTTGATGTC
>JAQBFL010000488.1:0-3080 GCA_032123415.1 bacterium
TCGTCAATGATTCCGTTGAATAAGTCACCGGGCGGGGGAGTACCGGAGAAATAGGCCCCGATATCGAATGAATTCCCATTCGATCCGACCGTGTTCGCGGTGGTTGATAAAGATGCGGCTAAGACGTTGTTGATGTAGATACGCTTGGTCGTACCGCTCTTGACGGCTACGATGTGATACCAGGTATTCAAGCTCAAAGCAGTAGGTGTGACAAGTATACTCCCGGCCCAGCTTTCTTCGGTCAGAAAGCGGACCTTTCTATCGTCAAGCATATCCAATTTGTAAACGCGCTCCTTGCCGGCAACAAAAAAACCGGAGGAGGTATTGGGCGCAACATCAATTTTGACCCACGCCGAGAGGGTCATATCGGTGAAACCTTCGAGGTCGGCGTCATCGCCCAGAGTCACATAATCATTCGCACCGTCAAAATCTAGCGCATAACTGATCTTCCCAGAGGGCGTCCAAGTTGGGCCATTCACTAGCGTTCCGGTGTTACCGTTGCCGGTTGAATCGCTAGCGGAGGTACCGGTAGTCTCGTCGAACTTCCAGTGGGCGACGAGGCCGCTCGTGATGGCGCTTCCGGGTTTAGCGTGTGAAAAACCATTGGATGTTGTAGACTGTGCGGCATGAAAGACACGAACCTTTACCAGCAGATTCTCGGGGACACCTCGCCTTGGCATGTGTCGTCGGTACGTTTGGACGCGTCGGCGAAGACGGTTGAGATTGAAATGGCTATGAGTGGGGACGATCTTTGGGGCTGTCCGGAGTGCGGGTGCAGGATGCGTGGCCACGGGACGGAGCGGCGGAAGTGGCGGCATCTCGACTCGTGCCAGTTCAAGACGTTCCTGGTGGCCGACGTGCCGAGGGTGAACTGCCCGGATCACGGCACCCAGACTGTCAAGGTTCCCTGGTCGGAAGCGCGGGGCCGTTTCACGGCCCTGTTCGAGCGCTTCGCCATCGACTTGATGCTGGCCTGCTCCACGAAGCAGGCGGCGGAACTGCTCCGGATCTCCTGGGATCAGGCGGATGGGATGAAGCAGCGGGCTGTGGTGCGGGGTCTGGCCCGGCGTGCGGACGAGCCGGTTCGCCGGGTGTGCGTGGACGAGAAGGCGGTCGGACGGGGGCAGAACTACGTGACGGTGGTCAGCTCGCTGGACACGGGCCGCGCCCGCGTGCTGTACATGGGCGACGGACGGAAGCGGGCGACTCTGGACGGGTTCTGGCTGGCGATGAGCGCGGAGCGGCTTGAGGGCGTGGATGCGGTCGCGATGGACATGTGGCAGCCGTTCTGGGACTCCACCGTGACGCATGTGCCGCAGGGGGTGGAGAAGATCGTGCACGATCCTTACCATCTGGCGACGTACATGAACAAGGCCGTCGACACTGTGCGCCGGGCCGAACACGCCGCGCTGCAGTATCGAGACGACGACGCCTTGAAAGGCAGTCGCATGCTTTGGCTCTACGGCGAGGAGAACGTTCCTTCCAAGTGGATCCGAAGGTTCCGCAAACTCGCCTCCAACACCAAGCTCAAGACGGCTAGGGCGTGGGCCGTTAAGGAACTCTGGCGTGACTTCTGGAAATCCCCCGATCAAGACAGCGCCGCGCAGACGTTCAAGGAGTGGTACCGCGAAGCGATGGCCACGCGGCTCGAGCCGGTCAAGAAGGTTGCTCGTATGTTCAAAGCTCATCTTCGAAACATCCTCACATACTTCCGGCTCCGCATCTCCAACGGCCCTGCGGAAGCCATTAACAGCCGCATATCGGAACTCGTGCTACAGTCATGCGGCTACCGCAACAGGGAGCGCTTCAAGAACGATGTGTTCTTCCACCTCGGAGGTCTCAACCTCTATCCCGCTCAATGAAAAACCCCACGCTAAACCCGGAAGCGCCCACGGGAGAGTGGGTCGTCAGCAACGGTACGTTGTATGCTGAGGACTGGGGAGGCGCTTGGCTGTCCTGCCCCAAAGTCACCGTGGTCAGCGACACTGGGGTGAGTGGGACCGTCCGGTTCCACGCCCAAAGCACGCCGCATTACCTGCCGCTGAGCTTCACGATCGCCGGACCGGGCTACAACAACCTGGGCGCCCTGCGCTGGACGCAGGGGAACACGGGCGCCAACGCCTTCGCCAGGCCGATCACGGTGGCGGCGGACGCGACCTGCAACATCGGGTCAGGCCTGACCGTTGAGCATACCGGCGCCCTCGACGGCAGCGGCACGCTCACGCTGATCGGCGGCGGGCATCTCAAGATCATGACCGGCGGAACGTATACCGGCATGATCGTGATCAATGAGGGGACCACCCTGTCGGTTCCCGGTGCGCTGCCCGGCGTCACAAACATCACCATCAATGCCGGTGGCACTCTCAACAATGCGCAGGAGCACTTCCCCTCGGCAACCGTCGTGAACAACGGCGGCACCTGGAACCCTATCGACACATCGGCGACGTGGACTGGTGGCGGCGACGGAACGAACTGGTCGGATGCGGCCAACTGGGTGGCCCAGGTGCCCGATGGACTCGAGGCGATCATTCCGGCGGCAGGCAGCGCCCGTACCATTATCGTCGATGCGGACGCCCAGGTCAGCAAACTCACGTGGCAAGGCGGTGGGGCCTCGGAAACCATCAAGCTAGACGCGGATCTGGTGGTCGACGTCATGCAATCCACGAAATTCATGTGGCTTAACATCAACGGGAACACCCTGTTTGTGGACTATGCGGCCGACCCGTACAAAACGCCCCGCTATCTTGGCAACGGCTTGATCGTGAAGCAGGGCATCAGCACGTTTTACATGGGAGACGATTGGGACATTTCTTTCTCGGGAGAGTGGGTCGTCAGCAACGGTACGTTGAAAGCTATGAACTATTTAGCCCCTTGGAAAAACTGCCCCAATGTCACCGTGGCCAGCGACGCGGGGGTGAGTGGGACCGTCGAGTTCAACTGCGGAAGCACCCCCGAGCGCCTGCCGAAGAGCTTCACGATCGCCGGACCGGGCTACAGCAACCAGGGCGCCCTGCGCTTTACACAGTCTTTCCCGCAGTCGGCCGGGCAGCCCACGTTTGCAAGGCCTATCACCGTCCAGG
>JAQBFL010000489.1:0-4432 GCA_032123415.1 bacterium
GGCTGCTGACCTCCGCGCGGCGGGGACGCTCCGGCCAGGTGGTGGGCGTGATGGGGTGCATGGCGCAGCGCCTGGGCCGGAGCGTTCTCGACAAGGTTCCAAGGCTGGACTTCGTCGTGGGCACGCGGCGCCTCGCGGCCATTCCCGCGATCGTCGAGTGCGTGCGCGCGGGCCACGGTCCCGTGGTGGACACCGAAGAGGGCGTGGCGTTCGACGAAGCGCTCGACGGTCACGACGAGAGAGGCGTGGCGGCCTATATCAACATCCTGCTCGGGTGCGACCGCCGCTGCACCTACTGCATCGTGCCCGCGGTGCGCGGGCCGGAATGGAGCCGGCCGGCCGCCGGCGTGCTGGCCGAAGCGCGGGCGCTCGCGGACGCGGGCGTGCGGGACGTGACACTGCTGGGGCAGAGCGTCACGATGTACGGGCGGCGCGGGCCGCCGGTCTGGCCGGCCGCGGCGCTGTCGCCGCGGGGGTTCGCCGAGCCGCTGCCGCGGCTGATCGAGGCCGTGGGCGCGGTCGAGGGCATTGGCCGCGTGCGTTTCACCTCGGGGCATCCCGCGGGCTGCACGCCGGAGCTGGTGCGCGCCATAGCCGAAGTGGGCGCCGCGTGCGAGCACCTGCACCTGCCGCTGCAGTCGGGGTCCGACCGCGTGCTGGACGCCATGCGGCGCGGCTACACGACGGAAGACTACCGCCGGGCCGCGGGCCGGCTGCGCGCGGCGATGCCGGAGCTGGCACTGACGACCGACGCGATCGTGGGGTTCCCCTCGGAGAGCGAGGAGGACTTTGAGCGGACGCGGGCGTTCATGGACGAGATGGCATTTGACAATGCGTTTGTCTTCAAGTACTCACCTCGTCCCGGAACCGTTGCCGCCGGATGGAACGATGACGTGCCCGAGGCAGAAAAGATGCGGCGCAACCAGGTTCTGTTGGCCGACCAGGAATCGCGCGGGCTGCGCCTGAACGAGCGGCTGGTCGGACGGCGGGTCGAGGTGCTTGTCGAGGGCGCGAGCCTGAGGAACGAAAAGCGCTGGACGGGGAGGACGCGAACGAACAAGATAGTCGTTTTCGAGCCACGCGAGGGCGTGCGCGCGGGAGACATGGTCCAAGTCGATGTCGACAGGGCCATGCCGCAAACACTGTACGGAACCATCGGACGATGAATGCACTTGCGAACATGACGCTGGCGGTCGGGGCGACGTTGACGGCGTGCGCGGGAGCGTCGCTTCTGGCGCCGGCGCGCATGAAGACGCTGTGGGGCGGATTTTCCAGGAACCGGCCGCTGGGCTGGCTGCTGACCGCCGTGGCGCTCGGCTGGGGCATGCGCCTGCTGTGGCTGACCCCGCTGGGACGGTTCGAGGGGCTGAAGCCGATTATGGCCGTCCTGACGCCCGTGGGGTTCGGGCTCATCGTCTACGCGATGGACGAACACCTTGCGGCGCGCGCCTTGGGCGCGCTTCTGACGATCGTCCCCGCGCCGCTCTTGACGGCGGCGCGTGCGGAGCCGTCGGCCTGGCGGCTGGTCGTTGTGGCCGTGGCCTACGCCATGGCGGTGATGGGGATGGCCCTGGTCATGAGCCCGCATTTGCTCAGGCGATGGGCGAGCCGTTGCGCGGGGTCCGCGGCCGGTTGGCGGCTTGCGGCCGCGGCATTCGGCGCCCTGGGGCTCTTTCTGGCGGCGCTGGCGTTATTCGTCTACTGATGGGGAGCCATGGGATCATGTTCGTTGACACCACGGTCGATCGCCTGAGCGGTCATGCAGGCGGAACGGTCCGTTTGCGCGGCTGGGTGCGCGGCGTGCGGCGCGGCGGGAAAGTATGCTTCATCGAACTGCGCGACGGCTCGGGCGTCTGCCAGTGCGTGGTCGAGGCGGCGCGCGAGCAGGCTTTCCACGCCGCGGCGGCGCTGACGCAGGAGGCGTCGATCGAGACGACCGGCACCGTGCGGCGGGAGCCGCGCGCGCCGGGCGGCTGGGAGGTGGCCGTGGAGGAGCTGACGCTCGTGGGCGCCGCCGCCGAGTATCCCATTTCGCGCAAGGCGCACGGCATCGAGTTCCTCATGGCCAACCGGCACCTGTGGCTTCGTTCGAGCCGTCCCTGGACGATCCTGCGCATTCGCCACACGCTCGTTGCGGCCTGTCGCGGGTTCCTCGATGCCCAGGGGTTCACGCTGGTCGATACGCCGATTCTGACGCCCGGCGCGGGCGAGGACGCGCAGGCGCTGTTTCCGGTCGACTTCTTCGGCCGGCAGGCATTTCTCGCCCAGACAGGACAGCTATACCTGGAAGCCGCATGCATGGCGCTGGGCCGCGTCTACTGCTTCGGGCCGACGTTCCGCGCCGAGAAATCGAAGACCCGGCGGCACCTGGCGGAGTTCTGGATGGTCGAGCCCGAGATGGCTTTCGCGACGCTCGAAGACGACATGCGGTTGACCGAGGAGATGGTGTGCCACGCGGTGAGAACCGTGCTGGAGCGGCACGCTGCCGACCTGGAGGCGCTCGGGCGCGATTTGGAGCCCCTGCGCCGGGTCGCGGCGCCGTTTCCCAGAATCAGCTACAGCGAAGCGGTCGGCCTGTTGCGCGGCGCCGACACGCAGCGGAAACTTCAGGTTGAACTCGACCGGGACAGGGCGCGGCTCGAGGCGCTGGATGCGGAACTGCGGGCCGCCGACGCCGAGCTGGGCCTCGCGCCGGCCGGGCGGCGGCGCGAGGCGCTGGCCCAGCGCCGACACGAGCTGTCCGAGGAAATCGAGGATCTGCGCAACGATGTGGAGAACCGCCCCGAACACATCCGTCTGGCGCAGTCGTTCGAGTGGGGGAAGGACCTGGGCGGCAGCGACGAGACGATCGTTTCGCGGCAGTTCGACCGGCCCGTTTTCGTGACGCACTACCCGCGCGAAGCGAAGGCCTTCTACATGAAGCAGGACCCGGACGATCCGAGGGTTGTGCGCAACATGGACCTGCTGGCCCCCGAAGGGTATGGCGAAATCGTCGGCGGAAGCCAGCGCGAGGACGATCCGGTCGCCATGGCCCAGCGCATGACGGAGATGGGGCTCGTGCCTGAAGATTACGGATGGTACATGGACCTGCGGCGTTTCGGGTCCGTCCCCCATGCGGGGTTCGGGTTGGGCATCGAGCGCACGCTCGTGTGGATCTGCGGGCTCAAGCACGTCCGCGAGGCGATCCCGTTCCCGCGCACGATGGGGCGCATGACGCCGTAAGCGATCTCAGAAGTTGGCTTCGAGGGTGACGTTCAAGGCGGGCGTGAGCTCGTAATCCTTCTCGTTCTGGAATCGGAACTCCGGCGAGACATTCAGGAACAGCCAGTCGCCGTAGACCAGCCGACGGTACTCCACGCCCATCGCGTAGCCATCCACGATGGCCGACGGCCGCGTATGCCAGTCCGCGCGCGTCCAGCCGGCGATGGCCGAGACTCGCCCGAGCATGCGGCGGACGGTGAACGACTGGCTCAGGTCGACGCCCTCGCTCGACTCCGACCAGGTGGCCGTCGAGCTGGATACGAAGTGGAATTTTTCTCCAAGCAACGTGCGCATGTCGACGCGTGACCGCTCGCCGAGGCCTTCCTTGCGCTTCCAGAAAAGCCACTGGGTCAGGTCCATGCGCCAGGGGTCAAGTGGAACGGTCTCGCGAAACCGCGGCGAGATGAAGGGATCCAAGTTGCCCGATCGCATCTTGACGCCTGTGGAGAGGGAGACGTGCTTCCGCTCATCGGCTACGGGCGTATAGCGCAAGCCCACGAACGTGCTTCGATCGGCAAGGTCCACGCTGTCGGACAAGTCGGAGGACAGATCGGTTCCTGCGGCGGCGGCGTCATCGTCCATCATCGAATCGACAAACAGATCCCAGCGTTCCTCCATGCGCGGCAGCGCAAGGTCCGCACGCACTGGCAGCGAGAAACGCCACCCCTCGCCGTTGACCCAACCTAACCTGGGGCGAACGCGCAGGCGCGAGCGCTGAAACTCCTCGTCCACGCGTTCGTCGCCGAAGAAGGCGTCGAGGCGGTTGGCGAAGCCGCTGACGGCCGTGCCCATCGATCGGTGCCAGTGGTCCACCCTGCCGTTGCCCGAGGGTAGGAGGGGCTCATCGGAGGCGAGCGCCGAGGAAGCAACGGTGCACAAGAGAAGCAGGGCGCCAAGATGCGAATAGCCGGACCGAGCGCGGCGGGCCGCGGGCGCGGTTCGGCCGGGTCCGCTCGGCGCGGGCCCCCGGTCAGCCGGGCCGGAGCCAGGAGAACGTGTCGGCGACGAACGCGTCATCTTGCTTGATCTCGAAACCATCGAAGCCCTCGTCATTCAGAACGCGCGACAGGAGGTCGAAGCCCGCGGCGGAATCCGAGACCAGCGCGCATCCTTCCGTGGTCATGGTGTCGTCGGAGAACTGGATGGTCTCCGCGAGCGCCGGGTGATTCTC
>JAQBFL010000490.1:0-7681 GCA_032123415.1 bacterium
CTCGCGCACCCAGCGCGCCCAGTCCTGCCCCACACCCTGAACGCACGATGGGTACTTTCCGTACACGGCCGCCGACAACTGCACGCCCGGCGCCCGCTTCCGCATGGCGGAACGACAGTCGCGGACAAACCCGTCGATCGACTCCGCGCGCCAGCGGCGAAAGGCATCCTGCCCCGGCGCGGCCCGGACGACCGCGGGCCATGGCGCCGTCGGTTGCCCGGTCTGCGCGCCGAAGCGCTTCCGGCATCCGTCACAGTAACAGGCGCGCGGGTCCGGGAAGCGGATGTAGTCCAGGTGCACGCCCGCAACGCCGGGGCGCGTGGCGGCATGCACCACGGCCTCCAGCTCCTCGCGTCGGTTGCGCGGATCGGTCGGGCACATCCACGGCTTTGTGGCGCCGTCGACGGACTCGATCAGGCGGCCCTCGCGGCCCAGCGCGCCAATGCGCTCCTCGCCGGCCCGGTCCAGACGCCAGCAGATCTTCCATGCGTGGACGTCGATGCCGTGCGCCTTGCCTGCGCGCGCGGCGGCATCCAGTTGATCGCCGAACTCGCGGAAGGCGTCGGAGGTGGCCGCGCCGGGCGCCTCGAAATGGGCAAAGCCGGGCCACAGCACGTCGAGGAATACATCCGTGATGCCGGCGCGCGCCAGCTCGCGGGCCGTGCGGTTCCAGTCGCCGGGATACAGCCCGACGGCGTGGTGATCCCAGACCGCGCGCCGCTCGCCGGGGCGTGGGGCCGGCTGGGCGAGGGCGAAGGCGCGCGTGAGCTCTGAGGACAGCAGACCGGCCGTCTCCACCACGCGACCGTACTCGCCGGCCGCGAGCCATGCCTGGAGGCGCTCGCGCAGCTCGCGGGCGGCCGCCGCGCCGCGGCGTACGGCGCCGGGGTCGCGGGCGGTCGCGGCCAGTGCATCGAGTTCCGCCAGCGAAGCGGCGAAACCCTGCCCGGGCCGCAGCTCGGAGGACTGTTCCAAGATGTGGCGGGCGGCGGGCGGCCACACGGAGGCGTCGTAGGACGCGATCATCCCCAGCAGCATGCGCGCCTTGGCGGCCTCGTCCGCGTCGTCCAGCAGCACGTGCGTCATCCACAACCCCCGCCGCCCTTGCAGCCAGGCCGGATCTCCGGTGGGGCGCAGGTCCGGGTCGAGCCATTCGGCGATGACGCGCGAGCGTTCCGCCAAGGGCAGCGCCACGCGGATATTGCGCGAGTCCTGCCGCAGCAGTCGTGGCACGTGCAGTGTCGTGTCGGCGCTGAAGCGGAATGCGCTCCACCGTCCGCCGGCGCGAAAGGCCTTGTAGTGGCCCAGTTCGACGTCAAGCAGGTCGGCCAGGGCGGGGGAGGAGGAGTAGCAGACGATGACTCTGCCGCCGCGGGCGGTGAAGGCCGTGAGCGCCGAGATGACCGCCGCGGGCGGGTCGGGGTTGTAGGGCAGGATCGCCACCCCCGCGCGGCCGGCGAGCCGGGCGGACAAGGCGCCATCGTCCACAACCACATGCGGCACGGCCGCGGCCGTGAGCCAGCGGCTGACGCGCTCCGCGGTGCGAGCGGCAAACGCCGCCTCCGCGGCGTTGGGTGTCGATACCGTGCCGCGTGCCACGAGCACCGGCGCGGCGGCCGCTGCCAGCGGCACGGCCAGGGCGGCCGCCAGACCAAGAAGTTTCCATTCGAGTTTCATGCGTTGTCCGCCATGCGCCCCGTTGGCGAGGGCAGGCCTCCGGCTCCGATCTGCCGATCGGGGCACGGGATGTCTTTGCGAACCGCCCGGCCAAACATATCCGCGTAGCGGCGGGCGGCCGACTCCCATGTGAAGGATTCCTGGACGCGGCGGCGCGCGGCGGCGCCCAGCGCCAGGCGGCGGTCGGGGTCGTCCATCAGGGCCGCCAGCGGTTCGACGGGACTCTCGATCTCGTCGAGCACCAAACCCTCGCCGGGTGAGGCAATGAGCTTCTCCGAATCGCCCGCGCGCGCGACCACGCACGGCAACCCGGACGCCATGGCCTCCAGTAGAGCGTTCGACATGCCTTCGCGCGAGGAGAGCAGCACGAAGGCATCGGCCGCGGCGTACTCGGCGGGCATCCGTTCGGGCGGCACGAAGCCGGCGAATTCGACCAACCCCTCCACGCCGAGCGCCCGCGCCTGGGCGCGCAGGTTGCTTTCGAGCGGGCCGCGGCCGACGAGTCGCAAGCGCACGGGCGTCGCGACGCGGCGGTTCAGTTCCGCGAACGCGGCGATCAGGCGCAGCGGGTTCTTGCGGTGGATCAACTGGCCCACGGTCAGCAATTGCAGCGCGTCGCGGCCCCGCCGCCCGTCGGGGGGCGGAGCGAAGCGGAGGCAATCGACGCCGTTGGGGATTGTCTCGATCGGCCCGCGCCAGGTCAACCAGGCGAGGTTGCGCAGGGCGGTGCTGTTGGCCACGACGGCGGAGGCCTCGCGCCAGATGCGACGGATGAGGGGGCGGGCCAGCAGGTAGGGTGGCGCCCAGCGGGAGTAGCGGAAACCCGGCACGTCGGAGCCGCGCAGGGAGACGATGAAGGGGCATCCCGAACGCCGCGAAAGGCGCAGCGCCATGCCGGCGGCGGGCAGCGTGAAGAAGGCGAGGATGCCGTCGCATCGTGCCCGATCCATGTGTTCGCCGCACACGGGCAGGGCGCGGGCGGCAAACAGGGCCAGATCGCGCACGCGGAACGGACCGCCCCGGTAACCGGGCACGGGCACGCGGATCACGGCGCATCCCGGGGTGTTCTCCGCGCCGGCGTCGGGCGCGACAGGTCCCGCGGGCCGTCCCGTGACGACGGTGACGGCGTGCCCAAGACCGACGAGCGCGTGGGCCAGATGCCGGCAGGCATTGGCTGCGCCGCCCTCGGAGGGTGGGTACTCCTGGTTAACGATCAGCAGGTTCATAAATACTGTCCAGCGCAGACCGATAGACGCCCGCGTTCTCCGCAAGCTTCCCCATGCACGTCCGCAACGCGGCGGCGATCTCGCGCCGCCGGCCATGCGTCCGGTTCAACAGGTCCGCCAGCTTCGCCTCGCCTCCGTCCGCCGCCACGTCCTCCATCGCGAGCGTGCAGTCCGCCTGGCCGACGGTCTCGAAGAAGTCCCTCACCTTCGGCACATGATACACACCCACGGCCGGCACGCCCATGGATAGGGCCAGCAGGCAGGGGTGCATGCGGACGCCGACAAACAGGTCGCACAAGCCGGCCAGGGCCTTGGTCATCGAGGCGTCGCAGTCCAGTCTCAGGATGTGCGCGGGGTGGTCAAGCCCCGCGGCCATGCGCCGGGCAAACACGGCGTCGCCCTCCCAGTCGGCGTCGGCCATGGGGAAGAAGAGGAAGCGGACAGGCTTGTCCGCCGCGAATAGCTTGAGGGCGTTGGTGAAGCGGTCAAGAAAGCGATCGAAGGCATCGCGCGCGGCCCGCGCGTCGCGCGCCCCCAAGGCGTAGGGCAGAATCCGGCGTCGCCCCAGATGAAACCAGCGGCGGACCGAGACGCCGACGACGATATCTCCGTCGGCGCGCGGCACGCCGGCGGCCGCGAGGTGGCGCAGGGCCTCGCCGGGGGAGGCGGCTTGCAGAAAGATGGCTGGGTCGGGGGCCAACTGCGTGGGCAGGCGGCCGTGCGTGAGCGTTCGGGCCCACGCGCAAGAGCGTTCGTCGCGCCCGATGAAGAGGTCGAGGTTCGACAGAGCCGCGGCGGCCAGCCGTCTGCCGATGGCCGTGTCGAGGGGGCCGAGGCCGAGACCGAGGCCTGCAATCCGCAGACGCAGGACGCGGCGCAGCCACGTCAGGATGACGGCCCAGTAGAGATTCTTCACCAGGCTCGAGTCGTCCTGAAGCAATTGGCCGCCGCCCCACGCGACGGCGTCGAGCCGGTGCAACGCGCCGGCCCGCATGAAAAGGGCCGCCGCCGACCGGCCGAGAATCGTGACCCCGAACTCGCGCGCGTCCCGCTCGGGCGTCCGGGATAGAACGGTCACTTCGGCGCCGGGGTCGCGCGCGCGGATCATGCGGACCAGAGCTGCGCGAATGGCCCGATCCCCCATATTGGTCCGCACGTCTCCCGCGAGAAGCAGAAGTCGCATCGTGTTCCGCCTTGTTTTGACTTTCGTCGCGCCGCCGTGCTAAGATTACCCGAGTCCCGGATCATAGCGGACGCGGGGCGCTTGGCAACGACTTTCTGTGGCGGCGGCATGCATGCGTTGAGCTTCTTTCGACTGACCGGCCCATGGCCGACGGACCCTGTGCGCGCGGCCCAGGCGCGCGGGGCGCGGCTCGGACGGCTCGCGGCGAACGCCGTGCAGCGCTGCCCGTACTGGCGGGATCTGTTCAATTCGCTGGGGCTCGCGCCTGAGGCGCTGCGTTCCGAGGCCGATCTCCTCCGTCTTCCCGTCCTGAGTCGCGACACGCTGGTCGACCGGCTGGACGCCATCCGCATGGAGGGCCTCGATCCGGACCGCTGCCGGAAGGAGAAGACCAACGGAACCACCGGCGAACCGCTGGTGCTGGCGGCGTCCGCGGCCGAGATGCGGTTCAAGCATGCGCTATGGTTCTCCGGCTACATGCGGTTCGGGCTGCGGCCATGGCATCGCCAGGCCAAGTTCATGATGCCCGCCTCCATGCCTGGAGGGCGGCGCGCCATCCAGCGCCTCGGCATCTTCCGCCGGGACTACTTTTCGGTCACCCTGCCGGTCGATGCGAAGATCGATGCCATCCGGTCGGCGAGGCCGCGGGCGCTGTTCGCCTGGGGCAGCGTGCTCAACGAGATCGCGGCGCGTCTGGAGCAGCGCGGCGAGACGCTGGATGTGCCGCTGGTTTTCAGTTCCTCGGAATTCGTGCAGCGCGCCGCGGTCGAGGCGAGCATCCGGGGGCGGCTTTTCGATGTGTATGGCGCCATGGAACACGGCCCCATGGCGTGGCCATGCCTCGCGGGCGGCGGATTTCACATCGACCCGCGCTGGTCGATCCTGGAGATACTCGATGCGCAGGGGTGTCCGGCCAAGCGCGGCAGGTTGGTCTGCACGTCGCTCTGGCGACACAGCGTGCCGCTGCTGCGCTACGATGTGGGGGACGAGGGCGAGTGGGGGGACTCGCCGTGCGGATGCGGGGACCGGCACCCGCGGCTGGTCATGTTGCATGGTCGGATCGGGGAGTTCGTGCAGCTCTCGTCGGGCGAGAGGCTCACGTCGGGGGTCGTGTGTTCCTTCTTCCGCGGGCGCGCAGGCATTCGCCAGTACAGGATCGTCCAGCGGTCGGACCACGAGTTTACGCTCCTCATGGTGCTGGCGGCCGGCATCCAGCCCGGCGTTCTGGACGGCATTCGCTCAGATCTGCACCGGCAGTATGGCGATGCGGCGCGGTTCGAGGTGCGCGCGGTTCCCGAACTGTATCACCCGACCGGCTGGAAGCTGCCGACGCTGCTGACGCTGGAGCGCCTGGCGGCCATGCGTGAACGGGGCGTGGAGGTGGAGCGGTTCATTCGGTTCAACGCACCTGCAACGTCTTTGCCAACCGAGTCAACTTGCGGTCGCTTGATATGACTAGACGGCGTCACAGTCGGGTGAAACTGGAGATCGATCTGGATGTCCTGCGAGACAATTATGCCAAGATCGCCGCGGCGGTGTCTCCCTGCTCCGTCCTGGCTGTCCTGAAGGCCAACGCCTACGGCCTGGGCGTGCATCCCGTGGCCGAGGCCCTGGCTCAGGCCGGCGTGATGGGATTCGCCGTGGCGGAGTTGGACGAGGCGCTGTCCTTGACGCCACTGGGCCGGCCGGTGCAGATCCTGGGAAGTGTTCTGCCGGAGGAGATTCCCGAGGCGGTCGCCGGCGGGATCGTCCTGCCGATCGACGATGCCGAAACCGCGCGGCTCATCAGCGCCGAGGCCGTGCGCCAGAACCGCGACGCCGTCTGCCACTTCCTTGTGGACACCGGGATGGGACGCCTGGGCATCCTGGCGCGCGCCGCCGAGGCCGTCATCCGAACCTGCGTCAGGTTGCCCGGCCTGCGCTGTGAAGGCATCTACTCGCATTTTCCTATGGCCTACCGGGGCGGCAACGACTACACCGAGGCGCAAATCGAGACGTTTCTCGCACTCCTTTCCAGCCTGGAGGCGCACGGCATCGCCTTCCGCTGGCGGCACATGGCCAACAGCGACGCGGTCAACAACTTCCCCCGCACCTATCGCGCGCCTTTCAATGCGGTGCGCACCGGAATCAACCTCCACGGGTCATTCGATATCGAAGGCGAGCGCTCCCTCAAGTTGCGGTCCGTGCTCACCCTCAAGACACGCCTGACGGCGGCGCGACAACTTCCCGCCGGCACGCACATCGGCTACGGCTGCACCTACCGCCTTCCGCGCGACATGCGCGTCGGCACCGTGTCCGCCGGCTACGCGGACGGGCTACCCCTGGCGCTCTCCAATCGCGGTTATGTGCTGGTGCGCGGGCAGCCCTGCCCCGTGCTGGGGCGCGTTTCCATGGACTACACAACCGTCGACCTGAGCCAGGCGCCCGACGCCGCCTGCGGGGACGAAGTTCTGTGCCTCGGCGGGGACGGTCCGTCCGCGGTCTCCGTCGAAGACTGGGCGCAGCTCAAGGGCACCCACCCGTACGAGATCATCTGCGCGATCGGCTCCCGCGTCGAACGCGTCTACACCAACCGGGCAATATGATTCGACTTTGATCCCCGCTTGCGGTAGAAAGCGGACTGCGTATTGAACGCTCGAACCGACACCCAACCGAAAGAAACAACATGGAAACCATCGGACTGAGACTGTACGGCGTCAAAGACCTGCGCCTCGAACGCTTTCCGCTGCCCGAGCCGGGGCCCGACGAAATCCTGGCCGACGTGCGCAGCAACGGCATCTGCATGTCGGACCACAAGGCCGCCCTCCAGGGCGCGGGTCACAAGCGGGTTCCGGACAACGTGGCCACCCACCCGATCCTTCTCGGGCACGAATTCTGCGGCACGGTTCTGAAGGTCGGCGCGCGCTGGGCCGGCCGTTTCAAGCCCGGCCAGAAATACAGCATCCAGCCCGCGCTGAACTTGCCGGGGCGTGAGCACGAGGCGCCGGGGTACTCGTTCCCCTTCATCGGCGGCCAGGCCACCCACGTGCTTATCCCGAAGGAAGTGCTCGAAATGGACTGCCTGCTGCCGTACGACGGCGAGGCATACTATCAAGCCTCGCTGTCCGAGACCTACTCCTGCGTCATCGGCGCCTTCAACTCGACGTATCACAGCCGCCCCGGCGACTACCGCCACATCAACGGCATCGCCGCGGGCGGCCGCATGGCGTTGCTGGCCGGCGCGGGCCCCATGGGCATCGCGGCCATCGACTACGCCGTGCATGGCGATCGCAAGCCGCGGTTGCTCGTGGTGACCGATATCGACCAGGCGCGCCTCGACCGCCTCGCGCGCCTGATCCCGCCCGCCCAGGCCGCCCGCGAAGGGGTCGACTTGCGCTACGTGAACACCGCGAAATCCAACGCGGTCGAGCTGCTCCAGAGCCTCGCGGACGGACAGGGCTACGACGACGTGTTCGTGTTCGCCCCCGTGCCGGCCCTCGTGGAACAGGCTTCTTCCATCCTCGGCTTCAACGGCTGCCTTAACTTCTTCGCCGGTCCCGGGAACCGCGACTTCTGGGCGAAGATGAACTTCTACGACGTGCATTACATGGGCCAT
>JAQBFL010000491.1:0-5360 GCA_032123415.1 bacterium
CCCCTTACCCCCAATTCGCGCGCGATCCGGCAGCCGGCATGGCAGGTCCCAGGTTGTCGTTGAGCTCATCGCGTTCTTGCCTCTGCCAACGTATTCCCCACAGTGGTGTGCCCGCTTCGCGGTCACCTCATTTCGGCAACCGTCGCAACGCTCCGTTGCCCGTTGTCCTGCGCGCTTCGCGCTTGCCGGCCCGCACCCCTCACCCCAGCCGCTCCCCGCGGCGGCCTTGCGGTTCCGCTTCGCGGCCCTCGCAAGCCCGCCGTGCCATATCCAACAACAACCTGTACAAATACAACCAAACCCCGTTTTCTTCCAAACCAAGACCCCCACCTCCGGGTTCAAGACTACGTTGCTCCGCAACTTCGTCTTTCCCCTCCGGTGCCCCAGGGAAGAAAACGGAAACGGAAGCGCTTGCCCTGTCGCGTGCTTTGCTCTCCTTCAGGGCTCCGCCTGCCCGGACCGATCTGCCTACGGCAGAGACGCTCGCCGCAAGCGGCTCACTGGTCCGGGCGAGGTACACCGGGCACCGTGCTCCGCTCTGGTGCCCGGCTCCGCGCCTCATCCTTATCAAAAGCCGTCGCTTCAAGCGCGCCAGTCTCGCCGCTCCGCGTCTCGTCTCCGCCCGCATCAAACTCCGGCAACAAGACCCGCCCACCGTCACGCCATTGCGTCCTCAAGCCTGCCGCATTCGCGTGCCTCCAACCCAACAAACAAGAAAGCCGCCAGTGCCCACGCACCGCGGCCCGTTTTCCGCCAGTTCCTGCAGGCACATCTAATCGACCCAACGTTCTACACGGCTTCGCACTTTCCCAACGTAACATTGGACATCCGCCACCACGAACGGGCCACAGAGCCCATCGCCACCACCACCAAGAAGTTCAACGAAGCAACCAAAGGCCTTCCCGTTCAACTGATGCTTTTCTTCACACGTCTCCCACGTTTGGAATTCGTGCACCACCATCACCCCAACCCCACTGCCGTCACGTTCCGCCTGCAGCGCAGTCCCACACACTGCGGTCAGTAGCTGATACGGAATCTCCGCCCACGCACACTCGTCAGCATCAGAGCAGTCCACACCAACCATCCGCAACATGGCCGAGATACGACCCGGTACGCCTGTCCGCTCTCCCTTGTCCTGTCGATTCCTTGCAGACCGCCAGTACGAACCCACAGTTTCCGTACCGAACGGCTCGTCAGCCTTCGCCTCGATGCACAGGGTAAATTTCTTCTCCTCAGCCTCGCACAAAGCCCACAGATCGTGATTTCGCCCCTCGCCCCGCTCCGGTAACGGTGTCACCAACTCCGGCACCGCCTCCTGCACAACAACATCCGGGAATATGCCGTCCGCCTGAAGGATATCACGCACCTCTCCCGGCATAGAAGGGGATGCGCATCGGAACCACGCGCGCGCCAACTCCACAGCGCTCCTACCAGGCTTCCAATGGTACGCTTTCTTCGGGCGCGTCCAGTCTTCCCACCTCGTTATCGCCATACCCTTTGGTCTGTGCAGGTCCATCACGGCATCATACATGGACGAAGACACAAACACCATTCACAATCCGGATCCAGTTGCGGCAGCCTGTCGGACGTACCCTTGCGCGGAGTCTCATCGCCTCAGAACCGTTCCCGCTCCGGTGCCGCGGGCCGACCACCCAGCGAAAAGGTTCCCCCTTGCAGGAACCCCCTCCCGGCAAGCGCCTCCATGCCGCCACGCGGCACCTCGCTGACTCGCTCCGCACGTACGCTCGTTAGCCGCGCGCCGGCACTACGGCTCACGATTTCCGACGAACCCCGTAAATCGTCGGAAACCATCGGAAGCCGTCGATCACAAATGGGGCCCCACCGCAAGCGGTCCCCGAGAACACAAATGGGCCTGCCCAGCACCGTGCTTCGCGCTGGTGCTGGGGCCCCCAAGCCTATAAATCCCTGAACCATACTCCGCGAAATCCGGCGTAACTCGCTGGACGCCATGCCGTTCGGCTCCAAACGCGATAACACGGAATCAGCCCCGATCCGCCAGAATACGGGCGATTTCGGCCCGTATTTCCAGCAATCTGGCCTTTTTTCGCGCTGTTACGTCCCGGATATACGCCTTCAGAACGCTCTCCTCCCGACGCAACGCCACCAGCTTTCGTTCACCCTTTGCCATGCGCTTTCTCCAATCGTCGCCGATGCTTGACGACCTTCTCCGGGAACATCCGCTCCAGCTCCGGCCACATCCGCATCGCCCGCCTGTGCCGCGCCTCGACCGCGGCCATGGTCACACCCTGAATCTCTGCGATGTCCTTGTACTGCATACCGGCGAATCGCCAGCACACCACATCCCGCAACTCCGGCGGCAACTCCAACAGACCCACCACAAGCGATCGCAGCACATCCACCGGGATCAGTTCCTCTTCGCCCGGCCGCCCGCTCGATACCTCGCCAGCCTCCCGCTCCGGATCGAACTCGATGGACGAGGGGAACGACTCCTTCAACTCGCAGACGGCACAAGGCGTCTGCTCGTAGGGGACCCGCCGATACTTCCCCGCCGCCACATCCGCAGCATGCTCACAGTTATGACATTCCATCGCCTGCCTCCCCAGACCCACACGTCGCCTCGAACTCATCGCGGCGAAGACGGGCCTCATCAACCACGTCAAGCAGTCGAATCAACATCTCAACCTCCACGATCACGACCCACGGTTTCTTGTTCGCCCTGTGCATTACCACCGGCACTTGGTCCACGCTCGCGTCTTGCCGTGCCTGCTCGACCGCTTCCCACAGCCGCAACCGCTCCGTCCGCTTCACTTCCACATGCAGCCCCGGCACGTCCCCGGTCAGGTCCGGGGAATCCGGCCCGCCGTGATACTGCCGACCGCGCCGCAGATGCGTCCCCAAGACCCTGTTCAGCGCCGCAGCCGCCTCAAGCTCTCCGGCAGCTCCCTTGCGTTTACTCATTCTGCCCATCTCAAATCCCCCTTGCCCTCCTTAGCCTTTGGCGGCGGAGGGTCCGGCCGCCATGCCTGAAAGGATCGAAACTCCCGCCCCCCTATAGGGGCGGAGTTTCAATCCGATGGCATGTCTTTCAGCCCTTTCACGCTGCTCCTACTTTCGTAAGTGCCTGTTATTTCCAACCACTTACATAAGGATTGAAACCTCCATCAGGGGGTTTCAGTCTCTAATCCTGTCCAGTCATACGCGCTCGGAGCCCGATCAACCTTTTGTGCGCCTTTTGTGCTCAGCGAATACCGCTTCTCGCGCCCGACTTCCACGAATCGGATACACCCAGTTTCCACGCCATTTCGTACCGCGACCTTCGCTACGCTCTCGGAACAACCCATCACGCTCGCGATCCTCGCCGTATAAAATCCCTGGCTCTGCCCCGGCCGTGCCGCTATGCAGTGCAGCACCTCAACAGGGTCACACTTCCGCGGCCGTCCGCCCTTCTTGCTCAAGACCGCCTCCACTTCATCCGGCCGTGCCTCCCGCCAGCAGATCACCCCGGGCTCGTCATGGTGGGCGATGTACTTCACGACCGTCCCCATGCCGTCAGAGTCCTTCCAGCCCAGCCGCCTCCCGCGTTTCGGCGCCCTCAACTCAAAAACCGTGTCAGAACCAAGCGACCGTATCGCCAGTGCCGCCCGTGCCGGGTTTATCCACTCAGCGGATCCCGCGCCCAGGTATGCAAAATCGCCCGCAGCCCAACTGTCCTTTTCCTTGCCCCTCAGCGGCTTGTTCGTGTGGTGCGTCAGGATCATTCCCACCCGGTGCTTCTGCAGGATCGGGTTCAACAGCTCCCGCATGAAGAAGCTCACATCCTTCTGGCTGTTACTGTCCCCGCCCAGGTAAGCGAAAGCGGGGTCCGTGATAACCAGGTCGAACGGCCCATGCTCCGTCACCAACCCAGCCAGGGCCTCCGCGAAACGTTCCCCGCTCCTGTCGCAGATCGTGCAGATCGTGATATTCCGCAGAGCCCGCGCCTTTTCCTCGTCCGTCAGGTCCGTACAACCACGCAGAACCCCGTCCCGCATCTCCGCCAGATCACCCTCATCGTTCTCAGCCTGAATCAGCAGTACATTCATTCCCACACCGATGAACCGCTCCGCCGGCCGTATATCGAAGAGCGGCTTGCCGATCGCCACGTGGATCCCAAGCTGCATATCCAGCGCCGACTTTCCTATCCCCGTCGGCCCCAACAACAGAGCCACGCCCCCGAGGTACAGGAACCGATCCTTGATCAATTCCGAGGGGTCGTTCCCGTAGACCGGCGTTGCCAGCTCGCCCAGCTTCTTTACCGGCGGAAGCTCGTTGATCTTCGATACTTCCTGCTCCACCTCCGCTACGCGTTCGGCCGGCAGGAAGTCGGCCATCAGAATGTCCAAGGGCGTCCGTTCATCCATTGTCGTCACTCCAATAAAGAATCCTCTGGCGCACATACCTGCACCCCGCCTGTCCTGAGCCTGTCGAAGGGTCCACAACACGCAGCCCTCCGGGCATGCGTAACCATCCACACACATCCCAGCGTGTCGGGTCCGCCCCCAGCACGCACGCCACCGCAAAGAACCGCGCCTGATCCCTGACGCTCATCCCGTCCACGCGATACCACGCATGTACGCTCTTCCCGCCGGAATACACTGCCATGACGAAAGGGGCCAACTGTCCAAGCGCCGATGCAAGCTGCGCCTGCATCCGCTTCGTAAGAGAGGCATCATCAAACTCCGCGACGATATGCCGCCGCACGCCCACATTGCTCTGGCACCGGGCCGACGGCTTCCCCTGGCGCGTCAACCCGCTCAACCCCTTCATTGGATTCACCACGATGAACTGCAGCCGCTCCGCGTCTGCCAGTACAGCATCAATCGGCCGCACAACCGCCCGCTGACTGTCTGCACCTGTACACACCAGCTCACCCGGCGAGAATAGTGACGGCAGTACATCCGACGGCTTCATCCCTGTGCTCTGCTCGCCCTCGAAGACCGGTTCAACTTCGTTCAGTACCTTCTCGATGGCTCCAGCATCCGCTCCCGGCCACTTCAGCGCTCCGCGCCCGAAGTTCACCCCGGCCCCCTCGCTCGCATACGCAAAATCCACCGCCGCCTCGATCTCCCGATCCGGCACCGGCCTGTGACTCACCAGCTCGTCACAACACCGCCGCAGGAACTCAAAACACTTCTCTGCCGGCAAGAACCCGCTCAGCCCACTTGCCACCTGCGCAAGCCACCTGTGCGTATTGCCGGGGCACGGCATTGCCCGCAGCCGCGCCACAGTCACACTCGAAAATGGATAGATCTCTGCCATGTTCGTTCCTGATTCTCCTCAGCCATGCCTGCCCTGAACCGTGCTCCGCTCTGGTTCGGGGATCATTTCCGGTAATGGTC
>JAQBFL010000492.1:0-3221 GCA_032123415.1 bacterium
CGGGCGCAGAAAGCTGTCGATCCTGTGCGGCCGGCGCAAAAGGGCGACTCGATCAAGCTCGATTTCGTCGGTTCTGTCGAAGGCAAGGAATTCCCCGGCGGCGCCGCCACCGACTATTCGCTCGAAATTGGCTCGGGCTCATTCATTCCAGGCTTCGAGGATCAGCTTATCGGTGCCGAAGTCGGCAAGACAACAGACGTCAAGGTGACGTTTCCGGCGGACTACGGGTCGGTCGAGCTTGCAGGCAAGGACGCGGTCTTCAGGTGCTCGATCAAGGAAATCCAGGAGTTTGTCGACCAGCCCGCCGACGACGAACTTGCCAAGAAGAACAACTTCGAAAACCTTGAGGCGATGCGCAAAGCCGTTACCGAACGGATCGGCCAAGACTACAACCAGATCTCGCGCTCGATGATCAAGCGCCACCTGCTGGACAAGCTTGCAGAGATGCACAAGTTCCCGGTTCCGGATGGGCTGATCGACGGTGAATTCAACGCGATCTGGCAGCGTATCGAGGAAGCCAAGAAAAACGGCGAGAAGCTTGAGGGCGACGAAGAGAAGATGCGGAAGGAATACCGCGACATCGCCGAGCGCCGGGTGCGTCTGGGCCTGTTGTTGGCAGATGTCGGGCGTTCCAACAGCATCGATGTCACGCCGGAGGAACTGAACCAAGCCGTGATGCGCGAAGCGATGCGCTATCCAGGTCAGGAACGCCAGGTTCTCGAGTTCTATGGCAAGAACGCGGAACTGAAGGATCAGCTTCGCGCACCCATCTTCGAAGAGAAGACGGTCGACTTCATTCTCGAACTGGCGAAGGTTTCGGAGAAGTCGGTTACCCCGGAGGAACTGCTCAAGGCGGCTCGCGAGGCGGAAGAAGACAAGCCCGCCGAAGCCGTGGCGAACTGATCCGCGCCGGCGACCTTGAACCAGACCGCCGGCACTGCCACTTTCCGAGAGACAGTCACGAAAGGGAGCCCGCGATGAGTCGCGACCGCGATCCGCTGGAAATCTACAGCAACTACTATGTGCCGATGGTGGTCGAGCAATCGGCACGCGGCGAGCGCGGCTACGACATCTGGTCAAGGCTGCTGAAGGAACGGATCGTTTTCCTGAACGGTCCGGTCGAGGATCACGTGGCGGGCGTTATCTGCGCCCAACTCCTCTACCTGGAGTCCGAGAACCCGACGAAGGATGTCTCATTCTACATCAACTCACCGGGCGGCGTGGTGACGGCGGGCATGGCGATATACGACACCATGCGCTATATCCGCCCGCATATTTCCACCCTGGTTTACGGGCAGGCGGCGTCGATGGGGTCGCTGCTTCTGACCGCAGGCGAGAAGGGCAAGCGGTTCGCTCTGCCGAACGCCCGCGTCATGATCCATCAGCCCTCGGGCGGAGCCCAAGGCCAGGCAACCGACATCGAGATCCACGCGCGGGAGATTCTGGCGACGCGGGCCCGGTTGAATCAGATGTATGTCGAGCACACCGGCAAGCCGCTCGAGGTTATTGAACAGGCCATGGAGCGCGACAAATTTTTCACCCCAGGTGAAGCCAAAGAGTTTGGCCTGATTGACGATGTGCTCGAAAAACGGCCAACTCCAGCGATTATGGCCGCCGCTTCCTAGGGGCAAAGCCGACCAGTTGTTTGCCATTTGACCATGGACACACCACATTTTGATGTTGTAGCCGTCCTAGGGTCGCGTTTAACATAGTCTTGCGTGCGGGCTCGCACATGGCGAGCCCCCCAAGCGGAGGTGCGTTACCAACATGCCAGCCGCCAAATCCGGGGGTGATTCCCGCAATACCCTCTATTGCAGCTTCTGCGGCAAGAGCCAGCACGAGGTCCGGAAGCTTATTGCCGGGCCGACGGTGTTCATCTGTGACGAATGCGTCGAACTCTGCATGGACATTATCCGTGAGGAGAACAAGACCACCCTGGTCAAGTCCAAGGACGGAGTTCCGTCACCAAAGGAAATTCGTCAGATACTCGACGACTACGTGATCGGGCAGGATCAGGCGAAACGGATTCTGGCCGTTGCAGTGCACAATCACTACAAGCGGCTGAGTCATGGCGGCAAGGCGAACGATGTCGAAATCGCCAAGTCGAACATCATGCTGATCGGCCCGACCGGCTGTGGCAAGACGCTGCTCGCCCAGACCTTGGCGCGCATGCTCGACGTTCCCTTCACGATGGCCGATGCCACGACTTTGACCGAAGCCGGCTACGTCGGCGAGGACGTCGAGAACATCATCCTGAAGCTGCTGCAGGCGGCCGACTATAATGTCGAACGGGCGCAGCGCGGCATCGTCTACATCGACGAAGTCGACAAGATTAGCCGCAAGTCGGACAACCCCTCGATCACCCGTGACGTCTCGGGCGAGGGAGTGCAGCAGGCGCTGCTGAAGATCATGGAAGGCACTATTGCTTCCGTGCCACCTCAGGGCGGGCGCAAGCATCCGCAGCAGGAATTCCTGCAGGTCGACACAACGAACATCCTGTTTATCTGCGGTGGCGCTTTCTCTGGGCTGGAGAAGATCATCTCGATGCGCCGCCAAGGCACTTCGATCGGCTTTGGCGCGGAAGTGCGGGGGCCTGAGGACCGTCGGACTGGGCAGATTTTGCGCGATCTCGAACCCGAGGATCTGCTCCGCTACGGCCTGATCCCAGAGTTCGTCGGCCGGTTGCCGGTCGTCGCCACGCTTGAGGATCTCGACGAAGCCGCCCTGATCGAGATACTGACCCGGCCGAAGAATGCGCTTCTGAAGCAGTATCAGCGCCTATTCGAAATGGAGAGCGTGAAGCTCAAATTCACCGATGATGCTCTTCGAGCGGTCTCTCAGAAGGCGATCCTGCGCAAGACCGGTGCGCGCGGGCTGCGTTCGATCATGGAGACGGCGCTGCTTGACACGATGTATGACTTGCCGTCGCTGGATGGCGTCGAGGAAGTCGTGATCAACCGTGAAGTTATTGAAGGGCGGACCCAACCGCTTTATGTGCACGGAGAGCGCAAAGAGGGAATTGCTGCTGCGCCGGCCTGAGTTTTGCAGCGCCGACGGCAGCCGCCGCCGACGCCGCCCCCGACGGGCCTTGAACAACCCCCTGTTCAGGCCAATCTTTGCTGATGAGTGCGCGCGTTTTCGTGCCGTCGATTGCCTGTTCGGGGATCGTGGCCGGGGCGAGTGTAGCTCTAACAGCGTACGTTGCGAGGCACCATGAACGC
>JAQBFL010000493.1:0-11317 GCA_032123415.1 bacterium
GGGCTTCGCCGCCATTCTGGGGGCCGCGCCGGATAGCAAAACCGCGGTCAAAATCGTTCGTGAGTTCCAGAAACGCAGCATCATGGTATTCGTCGGATCCTCCTCCGGTGGCGTGAGCATTATCGATCAGTTGGCCGAGGAGAAAGTGCAGATGGGCTGGGATTCCTACATCGTACCCTACGGGCGCGATACCCTGAGCACCATCTATCCCCTGAGTTGGGCCATTCGCGGCGCACTGACCTTCGGCGGTCTGAAAGCCGGGCAGGCCCGCAAGTGCCTGGAGTACTGCAAGAACCGTGTGTTTGCCTTCGGCGTGACGCTGGGCGAAGTGGATGATTTGAAGTACGCCACCGGGGCCGGTGCGATCAACATGGGGTTCCCGATCATTGCCGACACGGCCATCCCGGAGATTCTGCCAACCGGCATCTGCACCTACGAGCATGTCGTCCACGAACTGAACCATGAACGCCTCGTCCCCCGTTGCATTGAAGTGCGCGGCGTCAAGGTGTCCGTCTCGCAAATCGACATTCCGGTCTCGTTTTCGGCCGCCTTCGAGGGCGAGCGGGTGCGGCGCGAAGACACGCGCGTGGAGTTCGGCGGCAAGTACTCCACCGCCTTCGAGTTCGTCCGCATGCGCGGCATGGACGAAGTGGAGGACGGCAAGATCGAGGTGATCGGCCCGGACGTTGACACGGCCAAGGAAGGCGGGGCGCTGCCCCTGGCTGTGTGGGTGGAAATCGCCGGCCGCGCGATGCACGCCGATTTCGAGCCGCTCATCGAGCGGAAGATTCACGACTTCATGAACTACGCGATGGGCGTGTTTCACATGGGCCAGCGCGATATCGTCTGGATGCGCATCAGCAAGGACGCTTATGCCGCCGGCTTCCGGCTGAAGCATCTTGGCACGATTGTCCACGCCCAGATTCACAACCTCTACGGGAAGATCGTGGACAAGGTACAGGTGACGATCCTGACCGACGCGGAGCAGGTCAAGGCCCGCCTGGCGCAGGCCCGCGCGACCTACGCGAAGCGCGACGAGCGCCTGCTCGGCATGACCGACGAGAGCGTGGACGAATTCTATTCTTGTTCGCTGTGCCAGTCCTTCGCGCCGAACCACATCTGCGTCATCAGCCCGGAGCGGTTGGGACTCTGTGGGGCCGTCAGTTGGCTGGACGGCAAGGTGGGATACGAGATTGACCCCACGGGAGGCAACAAGCCCATCAAGAAATCGCACTCCCTCGATCCGGTCAAGGGGCAGTGGCAGGAGATCAACGATTTCGTGTATCAGGCCTCCAATCGCAACATCGAGAAGGTCAGTCTGTATTCGCTCATGGAAGACCCCATGACCTCCTGCGGCTGTTTCGAGTGCATCCTGGCGCTGGTGCCGGAATGCAACGGGTTTATGATCGTCAATCGCGAGTTCCAGGGCATGACCCCCTGCGGTATGAAGTTCTCGACGCTGGCGGGCTCGGTGGGAGGCGGCAATCAGACGCCGGGCTTCCTCGGCGTGGGTCGGCTGTACGTGCTCAGCAAGAAGTTCATCTCCGCCGACGGCGGGTTGAAGCGGTTGGTGTGGATGCCAAAGGAATTAAAGACGTTTTACGGCGAACGGTTCGCTGCCCGTGCCGCCGAAGATGGCGTGCCCGATCTTCTGGACAGGATCGCGGACGAGTCGGAGGCCACGACGGCCGAGGAGTTGATGGAGGTGTTGACCCGCAAGGCGCACCCGGCGTTGGAGATGGAGGCGCTGTTGTGACGGTTGATGTCTGATGTGTGATGTGTGACTGCCGGGGGAGTTTCCCCGGCGAACGGCAACGGAGCCGAAACAACGAAGGAAACGCAATCATGGCACTCAAAGCGCTCGATATTTTCAAATTGCTGCCCAAAACGAACTGCAAGAAATGCGGCTGCCCGACCTGCCTGGCGTTTGCCATGAAGCTCGCTCAGAAACAGACGTCGTTGGATCAATGTCCGGACGTGACCCCTGAGGGGAAGGCGGCGCTGGACGGGGCAGCCGCGCCCCCGATCCGGCTCGTCGGCATCGGCGTTGGCGACGGAAGGCTGGAGATCGGCAACGAGACGGTCATGTTTCGGCACGACGAGACGTTCCACCATCCTCCGGGAATCGGGGGTTTGCTTCAAGATACGCTTTCGGACACGGAACTGGCGGCGGCCTGCGCTGAGGTTGCGCGACTGAGCTTCGTCCGCGTGGGCATGGAACTGAAAGTGAACGTCGTGGCCGTGGAGAACGCCAGCGGCGCGGCGGAGCCGTTCGCGCGCGCCGCGACTGCCGCCGCAAAACTCGGGCTGCCGATGGTCTTGATGACCTCGGTGCCAGGGCACGCCGAACGGGCGCTGGCGGCCTGTGCCGAAGCCCGGCCGCTGCTGCACGCGGCCACGGAGGACAACTTCGATGACTTCGTGAAGGTCGCTGTCGCCGCGAAATGCCCGCTGGCGGTGGCGGCGGCGGATCTGGATCGGGTGGCAGCCCTGGCGGAGAAGGCGCGCGGCGCGGGCGTCGAAGACCTCGTGCTCGACCTCACCGCTACGACGGCGTTGGACACGATCGAGGCGCTGACGGCGAGCCGGAAGCTGGCGCTCAAACGCAAGCGTCCCGGACTCGGCTACCCGTCAATGGTCGTCGCGCGCGCCACGGACCCCCTGGCGAACATGGCAGATTGTTGCGCTTACGTCGCCAAGTACGCGGGGCTGGTGTTGACGCCGTTGCGCGGCGCCGAGCAGTTGTTGCCGGTGTTGACGGTCTCCCAGAACCTATACACCGATCCGCGCAAGCCCATTCAGGTCGAGGCCAAGCTGTATGAAGTCGGCGCGGTCACGCCGGAGTCGCCGCTGCTGATCACCACGAACTTCTCGCTGACCTACTACACGGTCGAGGGCGAAGTGGAAGCCTGCCGCGTGCCGGCCTACATCGGCGTGATCGATACCGAGGGCACTTCGGTGCTGACGGCGTTCGCGGCCGACAAGCTGACGGCGGAGAAGGTGGCCGCATTTCTGAAGTCGGACGCCGTTACCAGCCGTGTCAAGCGCCACAGGGTCGTACTGCCCGGTTACGTGTCCGCGATGAGCGGCGCGCTGAAGGAAGAATCCGGATGGGAGGTGCTGGTCGGCCCGCGCGAGGCGAGCGGCATCTCGCGGTACTTGAAAACGGTTTGCGCGTGAGCATGAGCAAGAAGGCCTACAAAGTCACGTTCCTGCCGGACAACAAGACCGTGGTCGCGGCCGAGGGCAAGACGCTGCTCGAAGCGGCCGCGGCGGCCGGGGTCAGCATTACCGCCGTATGCGCCGGAGACGGCGTCTGCGGGAAGTGTCGCGTCCTGGTCAAGTCGGGCAAGGTGACCGCCAAGCCCAACATGTTTCTCACGCGCCGCGAGATCCAGCGCGGCATGGCGTTGGCCTGCCAGACCACGGTGGAAGGCGATGTCATCATCGAGGTGCCGATCGAGACCCGGGTAGGCGGCGTTCCCCAGTTGGCGACCGAGGATGCCGTCCGCTTCGGACGTCCGAGCGAATTGGCGGCAGAGACGGTGTCCTTCCCTCCCGCCCCGCTGTGCCGGAAGGTCTTCCTCTCGCTGCCGCCGCCGTCGCTGGCGGACTTCCTGCCCGACAAGGAGCGCGTATTCCGGGAAATCCGGCGCGTGCAGCCGGCGCCGGTCATGCAAATGGGTCTGGCGGTGCTGCGCCGCCTGTCGGAAACGTTGCGCGCCTCCGAGTGGAAGGTCACGGCCATGCTCGGATGGCGCGGCGAGACGCTCGAGGTGGCGGACGTCGATCCCGGGGACACCTCAGCCCGAAACTTCGGCGTGGCGGTGGACATCGGCACCACAACGGTTGTCGCCCACCTGATGAATCTAAACACCGCGAAGAACCTGGCCGCCAAGGCCAAGTACAACTCGCAGATTCCCCTGGGCGAGGACGTGATTGCCCGCATCATGTGCGCGTCCAACCCGTTGCGCCGGGAAAAGCTCAAGGAACTGATCGTGGACGACATCAACGATCTGATCGCGGCCCTGGCGATGGAGGCGGGCGTCCGGCTGCACGACATCACGTTTGTATTGTGCGCCGGCAACACGACCATGACCCACCTGCTCCTTGGGCTCGATCCGGCGCACATCCGTCGCGAACCGTACGTGCCCTGCCTGGCCGCCAGCCCGACCGTGCGGGCGAGCGAAGTGGGCATTTCCATTCATCCGCGCGGACTGCTGTCGGCCTTGCCCTGCGTGGCCAGCTACGTGGGAGGCGACGTGGTGGCCGACGTCCTGGTGAGCGGGATGACGCGCAGCGACGATCTGTCGCTGTTGATTGACCTCGGCACGAACGGCGAACTGGTGCTGGGGAATTCCGAGTGGCTGGTCTGCTGTTCGGCTTCCGCGGGACCGTCCTTCGAGGGCGGGGGCATCCGGTGCGGCATGCCGGCCATGGCGGGCGCCATCGAACGCATCGTGTTGGGCGCGCGCGGATCCATGGAGAATTACATGGTGGTGGGCGGTGGCAGGCCGCTGGGGCTGTGCGGGACCGGGTTGATCGACGCAATCGGAGAGCTGCTGCGGGTGGGGTGCATCGACCGCCGGGGACGCTACGTGTCGTCCGTGTGCGATGGCCGTCTGCGCGTTGGCGAAGACGACGAACGGGAGTTTGTCCTGTTTTCCGGCAGCGACACCGCGCTGGGCCGCGACATTGTGCTGACGGAGACGGATATCCAGAACCTGATCCGCAGCAAGGGGTCCGTGTTCATGGCCGCCGAATGCCTGCTCGACTACGTAAACGCGCGGTTCGAAGACATCCGGCATGTCTATATCGCGGGGGGATTTGGATCCCACGTTCGAGTTCCGCGCGCCATCGACATCGGCCTGTTGCCGGACCTTCCGGAAGACCGCTTCCTCTACATCGGAAACGGCTCCGTTCAGGGCGCCAGGGAAGCCCTGCTTTCGTGCGAGGCGATGCGCTACGCGGAGCGGGTGGCGGGCATGATGACCTACGTCGAGTTGAGCACGTACCCGAAGTACATGAACGAGTACAGCTCCACCCTTTTCTTGCCGCACACCGACATCGAGCGCTTTCCATCCGTGTTGAGGAGGACGGCGTAATGCCATGGACCATCGCCATAGCCGGCAAGGGAGGCACGGGCAAGACGACGCTCGCGGCGCTGTTGTGCCGCGCGATGCTGGATCGGGCGATCAAGCCGCTGCTGGCGGTGGATGCCGACCCCAACAGTTGCCTGCCCGAGCGGTTGGGCGTCACGGTGACTCCCGCCCAGACGATAGGCCACCTTCGCGAGCAATTGCGCGCCGAACCCGAAAGCGTGCCTCAAGGTCTCTCCAAACACGAATGGATCGAGAAGCTGATCAGCGAAGAACTGACGGAGGCCGTCGGTTTCGACCTGATCGTGATGGGCCGGCAGGAGGGTCCAAACTGCTATTGCTACATCAACAACCTGTTGCGCAACTGCCTGGAGCGGATGGGCGCGCAGTATCGCGCGACGATCATCGACAACGAAGCCGGGCTGGAGCACCTGAGCCGCCGCACGAACGGCCGCGTGGACGTCATGCTGGTGGTCTGCCAACCCACGTTCAACGGTGCGCGCACGGCGCGCAACATCCGCGAAATCATGGACAGCTTGAAACTGGATGTGCGGCGCGCCCTTCTCGTGCTCAATCGTGGCGACGGCGAGTTGCCGGAGGAATTGCGGAAAGAATTCGTCGCGAGCGGGATGGAAATCTCGGGCGTCGTTCCCGAGGACCCCTTGTTGAACGCGTACGAGACACAGAGAAAGTCGCTGTTGGAATTGCCGCGGGAATCGAACGCCCTGCAGGCCGCGGACGCGCTGCTGGGATACATGCTGGAAGGGAGAACCTCATGACCATGCTTGCTGAAGCGAAGGAGAAGTGGAATGGCGCCGTTAGCGTGTTGACGCTTGGAGCGACGGCAAAAGATGGCGGAACGCGGACCTCGACGGTGACCGTCGGCGGCGCCGCGGGCCTTCCCTTCATGCGCTACGACGGATTGACGCCGCATCGGCCCGCCGTGGCGATCGAAATCTGGGATCGGCCGCCGGACGACTGGCCCGCGCCGTTGACGGAGGCCTGGGGCGACGCGCTCCAATCGCCCGCGGACTGGGCCCGGAAGGCGGTGGAGGAAGCTGGGGCGGATCTGATCTGCCTGAAGCTGGCCGGCGCGCATCCGGACGCGGGCGACCGCTCGCCGTCGGAGGAGGCTGAAACGGTCCGCGCGGTGCTGAAGGCCGTTGGCGTGCCGCTGATCGTTTGGGGCTGCGACCAGGAAGCGAAGGACAACGAGGTGCTTCCGGCCTGTGCGCATGCGGCGTCGGGCGAACGGTGTCTGCTGGGGGCCGCGACCGAAGACAACTACAAGACGCTGGTGGCGGCCTGTCAGGCGGACGGACACGCGTTGATCGGGCTGAGTCCGATCGACATCAATATCGCCAAACAGGTCAACATCCTGGTCTCGGAGATGGGCTTTCCGCTCGACCGGGTCGTGATGTACCAGACCACCGGCGCTCTGGGATACGGGCTTGAATATACGTATTCCATTCAGGAACGCGGCCGGCTGGCGGCGCTGGGCGGGGACAAGATGATGGCCATGCCGGTCATCTGCATGGTCGGTCAGGAAGCCTGGCGGAGCAAAGAGGCGAAAGCCACGGCCGAGGAGCAGCCCTCCTGGGGCGATCCGGCCGCGCGCGGCGTGTACTGGGAACTGGCCACCGCGGTGACGCTGCTGCAGGCGGGCAGCGACATCCTGGTCATGCGCCATCCGCGGGCGGCGCTGGCGTTGAAGGCCACCATTGCCCGGCTCATGGGCTGATACTGGATACTGGATACTGGAAACTCGAAGCATACGAAGGGAGAACGACGATGTTTGTGATTGGAGAACGGATCAACGGTATGTTTCAGGCGATCGGCGATGCCATCGCGAAGAAGGACGGGAAACCGGTGCGGGAGATGGCCGAAAGGCAGATCGCCCGCGGCGCGGATGCGCTGGATATCAACGTCGGCACGCGCGTCCCGAAGGCCGAGCGGGCGGCGGCCATGCAATGGCTGGTCGAGACCGTCCGCGAGGTGACCGACAAGCCGCTGTCCATTGACAACCCGAGTCTGGACACGATGCGGGTGGGGTTGCGGGCGGCAACCGGCAAGGGCCGCGCCATCATCAACTCCACGACGGGGCAGGCGGACAAGCTGGCCGCTTTCATGGCGCTGGCGCGCGAATTCGAGGCCGGCATCGTGGGCTTGGCGATTGACGAGAACGGCGTGGCCGGAACCGTCGAAGGCAAAATCGAGATCGGCATGCGGACGCTCGCGGCCGCCATGGAGGCCGGCGTGCCGACCGAGGACGTGTATCTCGATCCAATCATCCTGCCGGTCAACTGCGACCAGAAGACGCCCGGCCTCGTGCTCGAAACGATCCGCCAGTTCCGGTTGCTCAGCGACCCAGCCCCACACGTCGTGATCGGACTCAGCAATCTGAGCCAGGGCGCGTCCGAACGCCCGCTCATCAATCGCTCGTTCATCGTGATGGCCATTGCCGCCGGGTTGGACGCCAGCATTCACGATCCACTGGACGAGGAACTGACGAACGCCATGGTCACTGCGGAGATCCTTTTGGACAAGGCGATCTACAGCAATTCGTACCTGACCGCGTACTTGCAGGGCAAAGCGTAACAGGGGTGCAACGGGTGAACCGCTCGAAAACGGAGGACGGGCAGCCATCGGGCTCGACGGCGGAGTGGCGCACTCTGACCGGCACGTTGTGGCTGGTTGGCACACTGGGGTTCACGATTGTGGCCGCCGTTGTCGGTGGATTCCTGGCGGGGCTGTGGGCGAGTCGGCGCCTGTCGCTGGGCGCGTGGCCGATCGTGGTCGGGGTTGTGGCCGGAGTCGTTCTTTCGTCCCTGTGGGCCTACCGGTTGTTGACGAACGCGGTGATGTCGCCGCGCCGGCACGAAGGCGGCGCGCAAGGGGAGCGAACGCGATGAAGGACTTTTGCGGGTATCAGAGGACGATCCTGTTTGTCATTCTCGCCCTCGGCGGCGCGGTGGCGACGGGCCTGGCCGTCCTGTGGCCCCAGGATATGAGCATCTGTCTGGGGTGGCTGCTGGGGTGCGCGGCCGGGGTGGTGGTCTTCCGGCTGCGCGTGGCTTCGGTTCTGGGGATGGCACGGGGCAACCCGCGGACCTGGGGACGCGCCTCGATCCGCGCCTCGATGACGCAGTTCGGCGTGGTACTGGCCGCGTTGCTCGTCGCCGCGCTGTCGGACAGGGTCAACCTCTACGCCTGCATCGGCGGGATCTTCCTGGAACGCCTGGTGCTCATCGCCGACGGCCTGCTGCGGCCGGCCGCCCTGTCGGGCCCGGCGGAAAACGAAACGCCCGCGCACGGAGACAAGCCATGAGCCGCCTGCGGTTCCATCCCAGGCGCATCCTCTTCGCGTCGGCATGCCTGGCGTCGGCGCAGTGCGCCCGCGCGTCCGAAGACATTGCGCGGGAACTGCCCGTGCAGATCGAGGTGTTCGGTTTGCCGCTGGAGTTCAACCACGGCACCGTCATGATGACCTTCGTGGTGGCCGTTCTGGTCTGCGCCTTGGCGTGGCTCTGCACGCGGCGCCTGCGCGAGGTGCCCGGCCATGCCCAGGCCCTGTTCGAGCAGGTGTTCGAAGCCTTCGATAATCTCGTTACGCAGAGCCTCGGAGCTGCGAACGGTCGGCGTTATCTGCCGTGGATCGGCAGCCTCTTTCTGTTCGTGTGGCTCTCCAATATGATCGGCCTGCTGCCGATTCCGGAAGCCCGCATCGGCGGGGAACGCTACGAAGATTACAATCGGAACGGGCGCTATGACCCGGGCGAGTTTGTGGCGGCCGGCGACGGCGTGGGACTATTCGCCCGTCGCAACGGGATCCACGACGAGGGGTTCCTTCTGCCGGCTTTTCACGAACCGACGGCCGACTACAATGTGCCCCTCGCCCTCGCGCTGCTGTTTGTCGTGATCATCGGCCACGGCGGCACGATCCGCAAGCACGGCGTGCGGGGATACCTGAAGGGATACTTCGAGCCGGGCGGCGCCATGGGCATTGTGATGTTTCCGCTGAACGTGGTCGGCAAGATCGCCGAGGTCGTCTCGATCTCGTTTCGTCTGTTCGGCAACATCTTCGGGGGCGTGGTGATCCTGGTCGTCGTCAGCGGTCTTCTGCACCACCTCGTGCTGCCCGTGGGCCTGATGGGATTCTTCGGCGTGTTCGCCGGCACCATCCAGGCGTTCGTGTTCACCATGCTGGCTTTGACGTACATTTCGCTGGGCGTGGCGGACGCCGAAACATCGAAAACCGACATTCAAGACAGGCCGCTTACGGCCGACGCAAACCATCCGCGGGATCGAGGGGAGTAACCGATGGATATTGCCAGTATGGCCGCCCTGCTGGGTGCGGCGATCTGCATGGGGCTGGGGTCCCTGAGTAACGGAGCCGGCATCGGGTACGTGGTGACGGGTGCGTTGCGAGGCTGGGCTCGCCAGCCTTCGTTCAGCCCGGCGCTGTTCCGACTCATGCTCGTCGGCCAGGCGGGGGCTTCAACCCCCAGCATCTTCGCGCTGGTCGTGGCGTTGATCCTGGTCATCAAGATGGCCAGCCCGGACGGCGCGGCGGCGGACTCCTGGGCGCAGGCCGCCGCCTACCTCTCGGCCGGACTCTGCCTGGGGTTCGGGTCCCTCGGCTCCGGCATCGGCTGCGGGCTGGTCGGAAGCGACGCGGTGGAAGCGGCCGGCCGCAACTCGCGCCGGTCGGGCAAGATCATGGTGTACATGCTGGTGGGTCAGGCGTGGAGCCAGACACCCAACATCCTGGCCTTGGTGATCGGGCTGATGCTGGTGTTCGGTTCGTTCGGCGACGTCACCGGAATCGAGACCATCGGCATGGTGGGGCGCCTCACGGCCGTAGGCATCTGCATGGGAATCGGCACGATCGGCCCCGCCGTGGGCATCGGATTCGTGGGCGCCAAATTCTGTCGCGCGCTGGCCGACAGCCCCGAACACGGCGACGGCATGCTGCGCAACACGTTCTTCGTTGGCGCGGCCGTGGCGGAGTCGACCACGGTGTATGCCTTCGTCATCGCGCTGTTGCTGCTTTTTGGAGCATAAGGGAAACAGGTAACGGACAAAGGGCCTTGGCGGCCCAAGGAAAGGAGATCGAACATGGAGACGGATCCGGTTGTGATCAAGGAACTGGGCGCTCAACTCGTGAAGGCGGCGGCGTTGCTCGGCGCGGGCATCTGCATGGGGTTGGGGGCGATCGGCCCCGGCGTCGGCGAGGGGTTCGCGGCCGGCAAGGCCTGCGAAGGCATCGCGCGCCGGCCGGAGGAATACGCCAATCTTTTCCGCACCATGCTCGTCGGCCAGGCGGTGTCCGAGTCCACGGGGATTTACTCGCTGGTCATCGCGCTGATCCTGATCTTCATGAAGGGGTGAACCCCGTTCGGCGTGGCCGGGAGCGTCCGGGAGGCGCGGCCCGCCGGAGGAAAAGATCGTGATGCGACGTCGGATTTGCATCTTCGGGATACTGGCTGTGTTCGTGGCGTACTGCGGGCTGGCGTTCAACCGGCAGTCGGTGTTCGCCGTCCCCTCTTACCGGGGCGAGACGCTGGCCATCTTGGGCGGCGCCACCGCGACGCAGTGGGAGAGCCCGCAATACGCGTCCAAGCGGCACCAGCGGCTTGTCGCGCTGGAGGCGCGGCACTTGCAACTGGCGGCGCCCATGGAAGTGAGTGGCGGCGATCGTTGGGAGAGCGATCGCGTGCTCGGCGCGCGGGACTTCGAACGCCTGGCGGACAACGGAGTACGGCGGATCGAGGTCCGGGATTCCGTTGGTTTGCGCGCGTTCGCCGGGCGCAACCTGCGACTGCGCCATAACGTGTCGCCGGCTGACGGCGCGCCGCTCATCGGAGCGGCGGGGGCTCCGATCACGAAGGACCTTCTGGACCGCTGCATCGCGGGCGGCGTCACGCACATCGCGGTCGTCGGCTCCGGCAGCGTGGTCGGGTTCAACGCAACCGTTTTGATGGTCATGTTGATCTTCGTCGGCATGACGCTGACGCTGGCGGAAATTGTCTGGGAGCCCGTGATGGCTTTGTTGGACACCCGGCGGCGTGAGTTGGCGGAGGGGGCGCGGATGGCGGTCGAGAACGCCCGGCACGACGAACGGATCGAAGGAGAACGGCTGCGAAATCGGCGACAGACGCGCGACTCGTACCGACAGAAGGTGGATCAAGCCAAGAGCGACGCGCTGGCCGAGGCGA
>JAQBFL010000494.1:0-3695 GCA_032123415.1 bacterium
CGGAGGTCTCGAGCAGTTCCACCACGCCGGCGACGGTCGACATCTTCTGGCCGATGGCTACGTAGACACAGCGAACGTCTCCGGCGGTCTGGCTGAGGATCGCGTCGATCGCCAACGTGGTCTTCCCCGTCTGGCGGTCGCCGATGATCAGTTCGCGCTGCCCTCGCGCGATGGCGGTCATGGCATCGATGCTTTTGATGCCGGTCTGTAGCGGAACGTTCAGGGCCATGCGGTCCACGATGCCGGGCGCATCGCACTCGACCTCGCGATACTCGGCGGCGGCGATCGGCCCCCGGCCATCCAGCGGAAGCCCGAGCGGACTGACCACGCGGCCGAGCAGCGCCTCGCCGACCGGAGTCCGCAGCACCTTGCCCGTGCGGCGCACGGCGTCGCCCTGCTCGACCTCCGAGTGATCGCCCAGGATGATGACCCCCACGTGATCGCGCTCCAGGTTCATGACCATGCCATGCAGGTCGTTGGGGAACAGGACCATTTCCTCGGCCATGGCGCCCGGCAAGCCGGAGACGGCGGCGATGCCGTCGGCCGTCTCGACCACCGTGCCCACTTCGCGCAGTCCCAGATCGACGGCGAACTCCCGCGCGTTGCGTTCCAGGACCGAAGCGAGTTCGGCGGGGTCTATGTGGATTCCGTGCATCCCGTGAAAGGTAGAATCTCGCGGGCCGGACTGCAAGGGCAGAATGTATCGCGACTTTTTTGCCCCTTGACGCCGGCGCGTCGGTTTTCGTAGTCTTCCCGCAGCAACCGGCGCAAGACGTTTCACGGCCGGCAGGGGCGATTAGCTCAGTTGGTTAGAGCACTTGGATCACACCCAAGGGGTCGCAGGTTCGAATCCTGCATCGCCCACCATGCGCAGACGCGCGGTCCGCTCCCGGCCTCGCAGCGAACGCAGAAACGGAAGGAACGACACCATGCACTCCCGCGCTTCAGTCGCCCGCGTGATGGATCACGCCGTTCTCAAGGCCGTGACGACGGTTCGGGACGTCGAGCGCGCCGCCGCGCGCTGCCGCGAGTACGGGATCGGGAATCTGTGCGTGCGGCCCTGCGACGTGGCGCTCGCGGCGCGGGCGCTGGCCGGTTCCACAACCGTCGTCTCCACCGTGGTGGGCTTCCCGCAAGGCGCCGGCCGGTCAGAGACCAAGGCGCTCGAGGCGCGGCTGGCGATCGCCGACGGAGCGCGCGAGCTGGACATGGTGATGAACGTCGGACGCTTCCTTTCCGGCGACCATGACCTGGTGCGCCGGGACATCGCGGCCGTGGTCCAGGCGGCCAAACCGCACGGCGTCCTCGTGAAGGTCATCCTCGAAACCTGCTGGCTCGCGCCCGAGGGCATCGCGGGGGCCTGCGCGCTGGCCGAGGAAGCGGGCGCCGACTTCGTCAAGACATCGACGGGCCTTGGCGACGGCGGGGCCACGCCCGAGGCGGTGGCCATCATGCTACGCGCCGTGGGCGGCCGGCTCGGGGTGAAAGCCAGCGGGGGCATACGGACATGGGAGCAGGCCGTCGGCTACCTCGATCAGGGCTGCCGGCGCCTGGGTGTAGGCGACGGCCCCGCCATTCTGGACGGCGCCGCCGCGGCCGGAAACTACTGACGACGTGGAATCGCCTTGCCAGCGGTCGGGCGAGTCGGGTAGAGTGTGCGGACAAGCTGAGAGAAGAGGCGGAGCCCCGTCAACCTGGGTTCCGTGCCGGAAGGACTTCGGAGAGGTGGCTGAGTGGTTGAAAGCAGCGGTTTGCTAAACCGCCGTACTGGTTAAGGCCGGTACCGGGGGTTCGAATCCCCCCCTCTCCGCCAATTTGGGACAGATGGGACGAAGGGGACATATGGGTAATGGGACAATGGGACTGAGGGAATTGCACCATACGTCCCCTATGTCCCATTCGTCCCATTCTCTCTCCCCGTCCCATTCCCTCCGCGAAATCACAGCGCCATGAGCGGCTTTATTCCTCCGCATGGCGGGTTTGAGGATCTGCACAGCTACAAGAAATCGCTGATCATCTTCCTGGCCACGTACTGGTTGGTCGAGCGCTGGGTGCGCATGGGGTCACGCACCCGCGACCAGATGGAGCAGTCGGCTCGCTCCGGCAAGCAGAACATCGTCGAGGGCAGCCTGGCGTCGGCCACCTCGAAGCAGACCGAAATCCACCTCACCAATGTGGCCCGCGCCAGCCTCGGCGAGCTGTTGGAAGACTACAAGGACTTCCTGCGTTTGCGCAACCTGCCGATCTGGGAGAAAGAAGCTCCGCGCATGCTGGAATTGCGAGCGCTAGGCACAGACGATGCGACGTATGAGACGTATAGGACGTATGTTGAGAGCAAGGACCCCGAGATGGTCGGCAATGTCATGGTTTGCCTGTGTGCACAGACCTGCTACCTTCTCGACCAGCAGAAGCGGCAGCTTGAGCAGGCGTTTCTCAAGGAAGGCGGCATCCGCGAACGCATGACCCGCGCCCGGCTCGAAGCAAGGGACGAAGCGCCGCAACCCCCGGAAGCGGAAGCGCCCCCCTGCCCAGAGTGCGGCAAGCCGCTGCGCCAGCGCACCGCCCGCAAGGGGCCAAACGCCGGCAAGCCCTTCTGGGGCTGCACGGGCTATCCCGACTGCCGCGGTACGCGGCCGGTTTGAGAGAGAGGGAGAGAGAGAGCATGGGACAGACCGCCCCCCATTCGTCCCCTGTGTCCCATTCGTCCCATTCTTCACACTTCTTTGGCCGCAAGTCCTTTGTCTATCGGTTCACAGGGGTCACGAGGTTCAAGTCTGCTGTGGATCTCGGCGGCCTGGGCGGCACGGTCGCCCCACAGCTTCCGGACTTTCTCGACGCCGCCGGCGTGATGCCGGGCTGAGCGGTGCTTTGGTCCCAAGACCTTGAACAGCGCGTCCAGCCAGATGTGGACCTGCCGGTAATGTTCGCCGAGTTCTCGGCGGCAGTCGGCGCAGTGTTCTTGAAGACTCGCCATGGTCAGTTCCTAATCGCGTTGCGCGGCCCAGTCACGCCTTCACTATAATGGTGTACGCGCACGGTCTGCAAGACGCGTCAGCGCGGAGCTTGCCTTGTGCCGACACCGCGGTTCTGCCATACTCGCCGCCATGTCTGCCGACGATATGGGTGTGACGATCTACGCTGACGGTGCCGCCAGCCCCAATCCGGGCCCCGGCGGCTATGGCGTCCTGGTGATCCGCAGTGGGCGGCGGCAGGAACTCTCGGGCGGCTTCCGCAGGACCACGAACAACCGCATGGAACTCACGGGGGCCATCGTGGGCCTGCGAAGCCTTGACGGCGAGAAATCCGCGGTCACCATCTACAGCGATTCGCGCTACGTGGCTGACATGTTCAACGGCGGCTATGCCGCGGCTTGGCGACAGCGGGGATGGAGATATGAGCATCCCGTGGTGCCGCCCTGGCATGAAGGACCCAGCTTGTTCGATCTGTTCGGGTTGAAGCCCGACGCTACACCGCAAACGCCTTCTGGAGCAGCGCGTTCCTGTAGCTCATCGTCTCCCGAACAGCCGCAGCACCAAGTTCAGCACCACGGTTAGCACAATGCTGACCACGACGCACGTGACGACAGGGAAGTGGAACTCCGTGTTCTTGCCCCGGTAGTGGATGTCGCCGGGCAGATTGCCGAGCCACGGCATCTTGGGCGCTACCAGCAGCACAATGCCGACGGCGGCCGTCAC
>JAQBFL010000495.1:0-7367 GCA_032123415.1 bacterium
CGTCATTCCCTTCAGCATGGGCCCGATCGGGTCGCCCATCTCGAAGATCGGCGTCGAGATCACCGAGTCGCCCTACGTGGTGGCGAACATGCACATCATGACGCGCGTGGGCGACAAGGTCATCGAGACGCTCGGAGCCGACGGCGAGTTCATCCCCTGCCTGCACTCCTTGGGCGCGCCCCTGAAGCCGGGCGAGGTCGACAAGCCCTGGCCGTGCGCCCCGATCGAGCAGAAATACATTGCGCACTTCCCGGAGGAGAACCTGATCTGGAGCTACGGTTCGGGCTACGGCGGCAACGCGCTGCTGGGCAAGAAGTGCCTGGCGCTGCGCATCGCCTCCGCGGTCGCGCGCCGTGAGGGCTGGATGGCCGAGCACATGCTCATCCTGCGGCTCACCAGCCCCGAGGGCAAGCGCTTCCACATCGCAGCCGCGTTCCCCTCGGCCTGCGGCAAGACCAACATGGCCATGCTGCAGCCCACCATTCCCGGATGGAAGTGCGAGTGCATCGGCGACGACATCGCCTGGATGAAGATTCGCCCCGACGGCCGCCTGCACGCCATCAACCCGGAATCCGGCTTCTTCGGAGTCGCCCCGGGCACGAACACGAGTTCCAACCCGATGGCCATGCGCACCATCCACGGCAACAGCATCTTCACCAACTGCGTGCTGACCGACGAGGGCGACATCTGGTGGGAGGACATGAACGTCGAGTGCAAGCACGGCATCGACTGGAAGGGCAAGGACTGGACGCCGGCCGGCGGCGAGAAGGGCGCCCACCCGAACGCGCGGTTCACTGCGCCGGCCAGCCAGTGCCCGGTCATCTGCCCGGATTGGGAGAACCCGGACGGCGTGCCGATCGACATCTTCGTCTTCGGCGGTCGCCGCACCTCGGTCGTGCCGCTCGTGCACCAGGCCACAAGCTGGCGGCACGGAGTCTTCCTGGGCGCCTCGTCCTCCTCGGAGCCGACCGCCGCGGCGCTGGACGTCAAGTCCAAGCTGCGCCGCGACCCGTTCGCCATGCTGCCTTTCTGCGGCTACAACATGGCGGATTACTGGTCGCACTGGTTCAAGATGGGCGAGAAGCTCGGCGACAAGGCGCCGAAGATTTTCTACGTCAACTGGTTCCGCAAGTCCGCTTCCGGCAAGTGGCTGTGGCCCGGCTTCGGCGACAACAGCCGCGTGCTCAAGTGGATGTGCGAGCGCGTGGCCGGCACGGTCAAGGGCCAGGAAACGCCCCTCGGCATCATGCCCGCCGAAGGCGAGCTGGACCTCACGGGATTGAAGATCGCCGCCGCGGACCTCAAGGAACTGCTCCACGTCGACGTGGCCGCCGCCAAGGCGGAAGTCGAAGACTTCCGGCAGTACCTGGCGACATTCGGCGACCGCCTGCCGCCACAGATGACAGCCGAACTCAACGCGCTCGAAAGTCGCCTGGGCTGATACCAAATGGTGCCCGGTCCTCGCGGACGCGTCTGAAAACAGCCTTGCCCGCCGCGACGCTTTCCTGCTATTCCCAGTTGCCGTGAGACCGAAGCTCCCCTACCGCCGGTTCGCAACCCTGGCCCTGTCCGCGGCCTGCGCGGGCCTCGCGACTGGTTGCACCCGCTCGCCCGACGACGCGGAACCGCGCACCCATCCGCTGAGCCGTAGCGTCTACGTCTGGCAACGGGTGTGGGATGACGCGTTACGCGATGCCGTGCGCGACGCCGCGCCCACCGTGGATGCCTTCACGGTCCTCGCGGCCGAGGTCTCCTGGACGGACCGCCGACCGCATACGGTGCTGGCGCCCGTGGACTATCCCGCCCTGGCAGCCACGGGACGCCCCATCGGCATTGCCCTGCGCATCGGCCCCTACCCCGCCGACATCTCGGAGCAGACCGCCTTCATCCGCGACCTCGCTGCCGCGCTTGTGAAGTCCGCACGTGCCGCCGGCGTCACGCCATGCGAACTGCAACTCGATTTCGACTGCCCCGACGCGCGCCTCCGTGCCTACGCTCGGACCCTCGCGGCGGTTCGGTCCGGACTGGATACGACGCCCCTCGTCGTCACCGCGCTGCCGTCCTGGCTGGGCCGCGCCGGCTGGCGGGACGTGGCCCGTGCCTGCGACGCCTTCGTGCTGCAAGTGCACTCGGTGACCGAACCCGGCGGCGGCGCCCCCCTCTGTCTCTGCAACCCCGCATCCGCCCGCCAGTGGGTTCAAGCCGCGTCCCGGATGGGCCGCCCCTTCCGCGTCGCACTGCCCACCTACGGCTACGTGGCCGGCTTCGCGGAGAACGGTCGGCTGGTTGGTCTGCGGGCGGACGGTTCGTCCGCGGCGTTGCCGGACGCTCATAGAATCGAACTCGCCCTGGCCGATCCCCTGTCCATGGCTGCGCTGGCCCGCGAGTGGCACGTTCATCGTCCGCCTCAGCTCGAAGGTCTGGCGTGGTATCGCCTGCCGCTTCCCTCTGACCGCCTCGCCTGGACGTGGCCGACCCTGCGCAAAGCGATCGACGGCAGCCCGATGCGTAGGCTGGTCGAGACAAGCGCCACACCCTCCGAGGTCGGCGCCACGCACATCGCGGTGCACAACCGCGGCGACGTCGATGTCAGCGTCGCGGACATCGGCCCCGTACGCGTGGCATGGAGCCGCGGCGCGGCGAGCGGCGTGGACGGACTCAACGGCTTCCGGCCGCGGCGCCTTCCCGAATCGAATGTGGAGTTCGGCCCGCCGATCCACGCGCACTTGACTTTGCTCAAGGCTGGTGAAACCATGACCGTCGGCTGGATGCGAATCGATCCAGAACCCGCGGCGGGGGACATCGCCGTTCGCCTGGGAGGCACACTGCCATGAACATGCCGAACCAAGGGCGCCGTTTCGTCGTCGCGTTGCTCGCAACCGCCGCACTCGAAGCCGCCGCCTGCGGTCCCTTCTTCCCAAACCGACTATTGACGGATGCCGACACCGAGTTGCTCGCCGTGCCCATCGGCATCTTCAGGGACGAACTGGACCGTCTGACCGGCCGCGTTCCGGAGGCGGCTGGAGATGGCGGCGCACTGGCACTTGGCCCGGCCGACTTTCAGCGAGTCGGAGACTCGATCGCCCGCACCGCCGACGCAGACCTCGCCGACCTAGTGAACGCCCTCTCGACCACCGCGCTGAGTGCGGCCGAGCGCGGACGCATCCTCGACCGATACCGGGCGGTGCGCGAGTTTCTTTCCCATCGAGCCGCGGAGACGGGGGCCGTACCCCAGCCCGGTACCGACGGCGACGCGGGGGCGACGCCGGATACGCTGCGCCCACAGGCCGCGCCGGCGCCACCCGCCGGCCTGCCCGCCGAGTTCAGCCTGTATGTCCGAGGCGCGCTCCGTCTCCACGCCGGCGATGCGCCCGGTGCGCGCGAACTGTGGACCAGCCTGCTGGCCCTGCCTCCAGACGCCCGCCGCTACCGCTCGACGTGGGCGGCCCACATGCTCGCGCGGACGACGCCGGAGACGGCCCCCGAGGACGTCGTGACCGCCTGTCAGCTTGTGCGCACCCTCGCGGACGACGGCTTCCGCGATAGCCTCGGGCTCGCGGCGGACAGCGTGGGCTGGGAGGCGCGCGCCGAACTTCAGCGCGGGGACATCCGTCGCGCCATACACCTCTACGCCGGGCAATACAAGGCGGGCGACACATCCGTCGCAACGTCCCTGGCGCACTGCGCCCAGGCGGCGGTTCGCCTCGGCCAGGAGGTTCTGAACCCCCTCGTTCGCGATCCGCTCTGCCGCGGCATCCTCGCGGCCTGGATCGTTTCCTCCAACCCGCACGTCTGGGACGGCCCCGACCGCGGGATACAGCGCGCGACGGCGTTGCTGACGGCTCTCGAATCGGCTGGCGTGACCGACGTTGACGGAGCGGACCGGCTGGCCTGGGTTGCTTACCGCGCAGGCCGCTTCGATGAAGCCGGCCGATGGATCGAGCGCACGGCCCCGGACAGCCTGATCGGCCGCTGGCTGCAATCCAAGCTGCTCCTGCGTCGCGGACGCGTTCAGGAGGCGGCCGACATCCTGCATGCGCTGGTCAACGAGCGGCCCGCCACGGCCTTGGTCCGAGATTTTCCGTACGTGGATGTGGACAATGCCGCCGCGCGAATCGATTTGCGCGGGGAACCGGAATCGAACCGCATCCGCGGCGAACTCGGAGTGCTGCGTCTGGGCGAGCAGCGTTTCGCCGACGCCCTGGACCTGCTCCTGCACGGCGGGTACTGGGATGACGCGGCCTACATCGCCGAGCGCGTAATGACCGCGGACGACCTGCGCGCCGCGGTCGACGGCGCCTGGCCGGAACCCCCCGACCGGCGCCACGTCGACGCTGGACGCGCGGAGGAATCCTTCTACTCCCCGCCTCCGCCGGCCGTGCGCGTCCGCCACCTTCTCGCCCGGCGCCTGGTGCGGGAAGGGCGCGGAACCGAGGCCCGTCCGTACTTCCCGCCCGACTGGCGCGAGCGCCTGGACGCCTACCTCGCGGCACGGGCGGATGCAAGCCAGCCGTCCGAGCGCGCCGCGGCGCTGTGGACCGCGGCCCGGTTGCTGCGCCGCGATGGAATGGAACTGGCGGGAACCGAGTTGGAGCCTGACTGGTTCATCCACGGCGGGTTATACGATCGCGGCGGCATCGCCTTCGTTCGCGGCGGCGACGGCGACGGCCCGCGGTTGGCGCGCGTGACCGACGCCGAGCGGCGCGCCCTCGCCGTGACCGGCGCGCGGCCCGCGCTTCGGTTCCACTATCGCTATGTCGCGTCGGACCTCGCGTGGCAGGCCGCGGAACTCATGCCCGAGCAGGATCCGCGGACGGCGCAGGTCCTCTGGGAAGCGGGCGGATGGCTGAAGCACCGCGACCCCGTCTCGGCCGACCGCTTCTACAAGGCCCTCGTTCGCCGCTGCGGCCGCACCCCGCTCGGCGAACTCGCCGACCGCCTCCGCTGGTTCCCCACCCCCGCCCAGGCGGCGGAAGCGGGAGTCGGCGTTGAGGCGGCCCTGCGACCCTCCCAGGACGTAACGCATGAAGGTTCGGACACGGCGGGACTATGAAAATCGACGAACACAAGCTGCTGATCGTGGACGGTGCGTGTGGCACGAACATCCAGGGCATGGACCTCCCGCCTTCCGTCTGGGGCGATAAGGAAGGCTGCAACGAGTACCTGAACCTCTCCGCGCCCGAGGCCGTGGTGGCGCTGCACGGCTCGTTCATCGACGCCGGCGCCATGATCATCGAGACGAACACCTTCGGCGCCACGCGCATCGTGCTCGCGGAATACGGCCTGGAATCGCGCGTCACGGAGATCAACGCCGCCGCGGTGGCCCACGCGCGCGCCGCGATCGGGTCGCGGCCCGACCGCTATGTCGCCGGATCGATCGGCCCCGGCACGAAGCTGCCCTCCCTCGGGCACATCTCCTACGAGGCCATGCACGCGGCGTACACGGAGCAGATCCTGGCGCTCGCCGAAGCCGGAGCGGACCTGCTGATCGTCGAGACCAGCCAGGACATTCTCCAGACCCGTATCGCCGTCATCGCCTGCCTGGAGGCGTTCGAGCACCTCGGCCGCGTCCTGCCGATCATGGCATCCCTGACCTTCGAGCGCACGGGCACCATGCTGGTCGGCACCGATATCGCCGCCGCCGTCGCGTCGCTCGAGCCCTTTCCCCTGTTCTCGCTCGGACTGAACTGCGCCACGGGGCCTGCGGACATGGTCTCGAAGATGCGCTTTCTCGCGCGCCATTGGCCGGGGCGCATCTCGTGCATTCCCAACCAGGGGTTGCCGGAGATCGTGGATGGCAAGACCACGTACCCCCTGGCGCCGGAGGCGTACGCCCGGCTCATGAAGGAGTTCGTGCTCCAGTACGGCGTGAGCATTGTCGGCGGATGCTGCGGCACCACGCCGGAACATACGCGGCGGCTGGTCAGGGAACTGGAGGGGGTCGTGCCGCCGGAACGCGCCGTCGCCCTGGCGCAGGAGGAATCGGAGGAGTAGCCGCCGCGCCATGAAACCATCCGTCTCCAGTCTCTACCAGGCCGTCGCCCTGCGGCAGGATATCCCGCCGCTGATCATTGGCGAGCGCACCAACGCCAACGGGTCGAAACAGTTCCGCGACCGGCTCCTGGCGGACGATTACCAGGGCTGCCTGGAAATCGGCCTTCAGCAACAGGAGGCAGGCGCGCACGTACTGGACCTCTGCGCCGCGTACGCGGGTCGCGACGAGCGGGCGGACATGACCGCGCTCGTGCGCCTCGTCGCGGGCGCCGTGAAGCTGCCGATCATGATCGACTCCACGACCCCCGACGTCATCGAGGTCTGCCTGCGCTTGTACCCCGGCCGCTGTATCGTCAACTCGATCAACCTCGAGGACGGCGGCGTCAACATCCGCAAGGTCTGCGCCCTGGTGCACAAGTTCGGCGCGGCCGTCGTGGCGCTGACCATCAACGAACGCGGCATGGCCATGAACGCCGACGAGAAGGTGGCCACGGCCCGGGCCATCTTCGAGATCGCCCACGGAGAGTTCGGCATCAGGCCCCAGGACATCCTCTTCGACCCCCTCACCTTCACCGTCGGCGCGGGCGACGAGACGCTGCGCGACGCCGCGGTCCAGACGATCGAAGCCATCCGGCGCATCAAGGCCGAGCTGCCGGGCGTCCACACCGTGCTCGGGGTCAGCAATATCTCCTTCGGACTCGCCCCGCACTCGCGCCGCGTGCTGAACTCCGTCTTCCTGCACGCGGCCGTGCAGGCCGGACTGGATGCCGCCATCATCGACGCCGGCAAGATCGTGCCCTTCGCGGGCATCGACGAAGCCGACCGCGAAATCTGCCTGGACCTTCTGCGCGACCGCGTCCGGCACACCGACCGCACCCCGCTGATCGCCTTCATCGACCACTTCAAGCAGAAGCAGTCCGGCACGGAAGCGGAGGCGGAAGAACCGCGCAACGATCTCCCTCAGCAGGTCGTCTCGCGCATGATCGTGGAAGGCAAGCGCGAAAGCCTGGAGGACGCCTTGTCGATCCTGCTGCAACGGATGACGGCTCTCGGCATCGTGAACCAGATCCTCGTCCCGGCCATGCGGCACGTGGGCGAACTCTTCGGTCGCGGCGATCTCCTGCTGCCCTTCGTGCTGAAGTCCGCCGAGGTGATGAAGCTGGCCGTGACATTTCTGGAACCCTTCATGGAGAAGAAGCAATCCGCTTCGGTCAAGAAGGTGCTGCTCGCCACCGTGCAGGGCGACGTGCACGACATCGGCAAGAACCTCGTCGAGATCATCCTCTCCAACAACGGCTACAAGGTCTACAACCTCGGCATCAAGGTGCCGGCGGAGACGATCATCAACCAGGCCCGCGCGCTGAACGTGGACG
>JAQBFL010000496.1:0-2520 GCA_032123415.1 bacterium
CACAAGGGCAGACCGGTCCGTTCGGCCTCGTCGATCGCGTCGCGGTACAGGTAGCGGTGCAGCACCTGCGGCAGCAGGCCCATGGGGCAGACGTCCTCGCACAAGCCGCAGGCAATACAAGGGCGCCGCTCTCCACGCAGGGACGTCGTGAGGCGGCGGTCGGCGGCAGCGGTCAACCGCGATGCGAAACACGGCAGGAACGACGCCCGGTCGAACCCGGGATTCACGAAACCGAGAAACTCCCGCCCCTCCGGGCGCGGCAGGACGAAGCAGGCATCGTCGCCGTAGCCCACGGCCGCAGTGGGGCCCGTTGGCTCGCCGCGGAAGAGCCCGCCCCTCAGCACCCGCTTCGTTTCCGCGAGATCCGCCCTCTCCAGAAGCCGGTCCAGCCGGGTTCCGACGCGGGCGCGAACGTGGCGGGGCTTGGATGCGCCGGGGCCGCCCACCGCGACGATGCGCTCGTGCAACGGAATGCCGTCGCTCATGCAGGCGCCGATGGCCTGCACGGCCTGCACGTCGAGAACCCACAAGACGTCGTCGCGCTTGACCCGCCGATCGCCTTGGCGCAAGGCCCGGCTGAGCACGCGCGGGTGTTCGACGGGATAGCGGACGGGCACGGTTTCAATGTGAATCCAAGCATGACCGGAGGTTTCCTGGCAGAGCGTCTGGGCGGCCGGATCGGCCAGTTCGGTCAGCACAAGATGGATGATTCCGTATTCCGCAAGCAACCGGGGCAAGTAACGCAGCCCGGCGGTTACGTTCTGTCCGTACACGCCCAAAACGACTTTGCCTCGCGCGCGGAAAGGCTCCGCGGACACGAAATTGACCAGAATCCGGCTGGGCATCTCGGATCCATCCAGCGCCGGCATGCCTCCGGTCCTTGAGCTCCAGATCAACGGCCAGATCCCGCCTTCCGCCAGCGCCTGCCGCATGGCCTCGGCTGTTGTGCGTTCGGGCGCGAGTCGCGCTCCGACAGGGCGGACGTCCGGACTTGTCACGTTCAATACGGCACGGGATGGGAGCCCCATCTCCCCCAGTTCGAGGGTCGCCGTTCCGGCGGCCGGCGCGGGTAACGCCACGCGCCCGCCGTTCGCATCCGCCCATGCCAGCGGCGCGCCGAACGCCACCCGGTCGCCGTCGCGCACGGCGGGGGAATACGTCAATCCGTCGCGGCGCAGTTCGACGACAAGCCGTTCGGGTACGGGCGCGGCGCAAACGTCGCGCGACGGCCGTCCTGGAACCTTCGGGAGGAAGCCTCCGCCGAACTTCATGCGATGGCCTCCATGCGGGCCGCCTCGGCGCCTTGCGCGAGCAACGGCGCCATCGTATCGCCGACATAGCTATGCCAGGCGGCCTGTACGTGGGGCCAGCGGACCAGCTCGTATTCGGAATTCCGCAGCAGGGACGCGATGGCGTCGTGGGGTGTCATGCCGCCGGGCGGCGACGCGCTAGCTGCCGTCAGCTTGCCCGTGGCGGCATCGCGGCCGAGACTCTTATCGCTCGCCCAGGGGGCCGCGCACGCATCCAGCAGGTCGTCGGCCAGTTGGTAGGCCGTTCCCATCGCATAACCCGCCCGCCGGAGAGCCTCAACCCGCTCCGGTTCCGAGCCGCCGGCGCAAGCGGCGGCGAATCCGAACAGGCTGCCGGTTTTGCGCCGGGCAATGCCGACACATCGCTCCCACGAGGTTCCGGCCTCGATCCCCGCAAACTCCTGTTCCGCCTCGGCGTCGCACATCTCGCGCAGCGCGGACGTCAACAGGGACAGATGTGACGGCAGGACCTCTTGGATCGCCTCCACGGCCAGGCTCACCAGCAGATCGCCCAGGATGACCGCCGTCCTGGTTCCTTCCGTAACCCACAAGGCCGGACTCCCGCGCCGCAGCGTGCCCCCATCCAGAATGTCGTCGTGCAGCAGACTCGCCGCGTGCAGCATTTCCACCGCAGCCGCGGCCCGGCAAAGGGTCGTGGGCGCCACAGCGGCCGCCGGACCGATGCGCAGGATCAGCCGCGCGCGGAGCATCTTGCCGCCGCCCACGACGGATCCGAACCGCGCCACGTGGCCGCGCATCGAGGTCCCCTCCAGCGCGTTCCGCACGATTCGCCGCACATCCCGCAACAGGTTGTCCGTTTCCTGACAATCCTTCATCTATCAGCTCGCCTTCCACGGTTAAAAATCCGTTTAATCTTGTCATGAATGTCGCCCGAACTAAACTGGACAGTACTACGATTTTACGGATGCAGTGCGGTCGGCGTCCGACGGCGCATCCACCATGCGAGTCCCTTGGGGCCCTGATTGTCTTCGTTCTTCGCGGCTCCGCGGATTTCGCGGTATTACGTTGACGCTCTCATTCCTTCGTTGATATATTTCGCCGTGTGACGAGATGACGAATTGTATATGAACAGCACAAACATGCGCTCGACGGTTCGGATCATGAAGGCCATCGCGGACCTTCAGCGGCTGCGCATCCTGATGATGTTGCAGCCGCGCGATCCTGCCTCGCCCCGCGCGCCGGGTGAGCG
>JAQBFL010000497.1:0-3684 GCA_032123415.1 bacterium
GAGCAGCGCGGAAGCGCTCAAACCGCCACCTTCTGGTATGTCGCCGCGAAGATCGAATCGCAGAGCCACTTGCGGAAGCTCTCGTTGTCTTGGAACTGCTTGAAAAGCTCCGTTTGGTCGGAAAGGAAGGCCAGTATGGAGTCGCGCAGGGCGCGGTCATGTTCGATCCGGGCGGCGTGTTTATCGGAGTGCTCTTGGGCATTCTGATACGCGCGATCGGCCGCGACTTTGGCCGGCAGTTCCTCCGTGATGATCTTGCGGACCTTGTCCTTGTCCTGCCATGAAATATCGCCCCACAGTTCGTTGAACTGCCGGACAATGTTGCTCAAGAGGTCGGGATCAGGATCCGGTTTTCCGCCGCCATCGCTGATGGGCACAGGTCCGACGAGGCCGTCCTCGTCGGGCAAGGCGATTGATGATTGCGCCAGAACTTCCGCCCGGTAACTGTCCATGTCTATCGTCTCAAGCAGGCCCTTGGTCAGGTCATCATCCGGCGGGGCGGGCAGTTTCGGAACGAGGAAGTTCAGGAAGATGGAGAGCTTCTCCCACGCCGGCACGGCATAGGGCAGAACGGTTGCCAGGAAGTTGTAGGTCCGAAGGAAGCCCTTGGCTTTGCTCTTGAAGTCAATCTGCCTCTTCTCGTCAAGGTTGGTCATGTACGCGGCAACGCAACCGTCGAGGATGGGGTCCAGTTGGTCGCGGTCAGCGCCCTTGAGGTAGAGGCCGACAAACGTATGAACCTCTGTTTCCGAGTAGACCTGATGGGCGTCCATCGCCGCTTTCTGATCGTGCAGTTTGTCGGGGTCGGTGGCCTCGCTCAGGATCGTGGTCCGATAGTATGGCGCGAAGGATGCCTGAATGATGTCGGCGTCGTTCTCGAAGTCCAGAATGAAGGTGTCGTGTTTCTGCGGATGCGCTCGGTTCAACCGGGAAAGGGTCTGCACGGCCTTGCCACCGGACAGAATCTTATCCACGTACATCGTGTGAAGGAGCGGTTCGTCGTATCCGGTCTGAAACTTGTCGGCGACGATAAGGAACCTGTAGTCGTCATCCGTGCGGAAGACCTCCTCGATCCGGGAACTGGGAAAACCGTTCATCTTGGCTTCGTCCCAGTCGGCCCCGCGAAACTCGTGTTCGCCGGAAAATGCGACGATGGCCTTACAGGGACTCTTTCGCTCGGCCAGATAGTCATCGAACGCCACCTTGTACTGCATGGCCCGTTCAATGCCGCCGGTGACAACCATCGCCCGCGCCCGCCCGCCGATCTTCCTTTTCGCTAGGACTTCATCATGGAAGTGGTCAACCATGATCTCGGCTTTCTTGCGGATGGCGTGATCCCTGGTCTCGACGTACCGCCGGAGCTTCTTCATGGCCTTCTTCACGTCGAAAGCCGGGTCGTCAGGGATGGTCTTGATGAGGCGATACCAGCTTTGAACCGGCGTGTAGTGTTCCAGCACGTCAAGGATGAAGCCCTCCTGAATCGCCTGCTTCATCGTGTAGGCGTCGAACGGCGAGAAAGAACCGTCGGGATTCTGTTCGCCGAACATCTCAAGGGTCTTGTTCTTCGGCGTCGCGGTGAAGGCGAAGTAGCTGGCATTCGGCAGCAGGCGGCGCGACGCGATCATGATATTGATGGCGTCCTCAACGGTCTCGACCTGGGCCATTTCCTCCTTCGACAAGACCATGTGCATCTTTGCCATGGTCCGGCCGCCCTGGCTGGAGTGCGCCTCGTCAATGACGATCCCGAAACGGCGGTTGCGATGCTCGTTGCCGATCTCGTCCAGGATGAACGGGAACTTCTGCACGGTGGTGATGACGATCTTCTTGCCGGCCTGGATGAACTCCCGGAGTTGTTGCGAGCCTTCCGTCACCGCGCCGACCACGGCGGAAACGTGGGCGAACTGCTTGATGTTCTCCCGGATTTGCTTGTCCAGGACACGGCGGTCGGTGACAACGATCAGGGTGTCGAAGACTGGCGCGTCGTCCTTCTTCAATTCGATTGCCTGGTGTGCCAACCAGGCAATCGAGTTGCTCTTGCCGGAACCGGCGCTGTGTTGAATCAGATACCGTTTGCCCGCGCCGTTGCGTTCGGTGTCGGCCAAGAGTCTGCGGACAACCGTCCACTGGTGGTAACGCGGGAAAATCTGTTTCTTCTTCGAACGGCCCTGCGTATCCCCTGCCCGCCGTAGGCTTGCCGAAGGCGGGTCTTCCTCCACAACCTGCGCGTAGTTCTCGATGATATTCGCCAAGTTCTGCCGCTTCAGGACCTCCTTCCAGAGGTAGTCCGAAGCCAATCCGGCGGGGTTGGGCGGATTGCCTGCGCCGTCGTTATAGCCCTTGTTGAACGGCAGGAACCAACTTGCCTTGCCTTTCAACTCCGTACACATCCAGACCTGTTGGTCGTCCGCGGCGAAGTGAACCATGCACCGCCCGAAATGGAACAGCAGTTCGCGCGGTTCGCGGTCGTTCTTGTACTGCTCGATGGCGTCCTCGACCGTCTGCTTCGTGATCCGGTTCTTGAGTTCAAACGTGATGACCGGCAAGCCATTGATGAAGATGACCAGGTCGAGGGCCAATCGGGTCTCGTCCGGGCTGTAGCGTAACTGTCGTGTCACGCTGAAGATATTCTGCTCAAATCGCACCCTCGCCACCTCGTTGCCGGGGGTCGGGGTGCCGAAGTACAGCGTCACCCGCTGCGGCCCGTGGCAAAGGCCCTTGCGGAGTACGTCAATCACACCGCGCTTCGCAATCTCGCCCTGGAGCCGGTGCAGAAACCGGGTGCGGGACGGCCCCTCCTTGGCAATCCCCACCGCCTCGACTGCCTCCGGTTGGGTGACGTTCAGGAACTGGAGAAGCTGCACGACGTCCAGCGCATGCTCGCGGTCGTAGTCCTCGGGGGCGCCCTGCACGTAGAATTGCTCGCCAAGATAGCCGGCTTCGCGTTGGAAGCCGGCTTCCCTTGCCGCGTCGCCGGCTGCGGGATTCCGCCGACCGGTCATGGTCTCGACGATCAGGCTTTCCAAGCCCTTCTCGCTCATGTCGGTTGGTGTCATGACCGCGCCCCCTCAACCATAATCGGGACGGCTATCTGGTTGGCTATCTCCGCGTAGAGATCGACGTCCAAGTCCGGAGCCTCCAGCGTGACAATCAGACTGTACCTGATCCGCGAGTCAGCTCGCTTCAGTCCCAGCCGGGTCTTCCACCAGCCAGCGGTGGGATAGACTGCGATGTGCTTCATAGATAGCAGTTGCGCGGCCGAACATTCCCATATGTCCGTGTGGATGGACCCCTTGAAAACCCGCTGAGGGCCGAGTTTCCAACCGTTGTTGTCGCCACGCAACAATGGACGATCAGCTTGCTGGGCGTCGTCCGCGGCATACTTGTTGATCTCAGCCTTCAGGTCCTCAACGGTCTGTCCGGGAGAACTCACCCGGAATTTCAGGCGGCACCCAGGGTAACGATACCGTGTCGTGACACGATTGCCGGGATTGGGTTCGATGAAGTAGGACAGCGTCACTCGCATTCTGACATCGTGCTCATAGAACCGCTGCAGTTCTGTCTGAGGCCACGGCAATGTGTACGCATCATACTGGTTGTATTTGGCGCCAGTGTCCTCAGGCTTGAATGGTTGCAGAACTGCTTGTGCAACCAGTGTTGCACGGTTCGGTTGGCCACCAAGCGCAC
>JAQBFL010000498.1:0-2610 GCA_032123415.1 bacterium
CCCAACAGCAGGCGCAGGATTGGCTGCCCCGGCCGTTAGCTGCAATTAGATCTGTCCTGTTACGCGCTTCTCAATGACCGATTCATTACTCCGTCCTATACACCAGCCAGAACACGATCACTACCCGTGCGGAGCGGCCAAATATGGCCACGGACACCTTCAGTTTGCCCCGGTTCGGATCGACCTCTTCCACCACACCGCTGAAATTCAGGAACGGCCCGTCCGAAATCTTCACCGTCTCTCCCGGCTCGAATTCGATCTTCGGCTTGACCTTCTCCTTCTGCGCCTCCGCCTGATGCACGATCGTGTCGACTTCCTCCGGAGGAAGCGGCACGGGACGCTCGCCGCCCAGAAATCCGATCACGCCCGTGGTCTCCCGGACGAAGTACCACGCCCGCTCGATGAGCTTGCGGTCGTCCCCGTACAACGCCATGTGCACCAGCACGTAGCCGGGGAAGTACTTCCGCGTCGTCGTCGTCTTGACGCCGCGCCGCACCTCGGAGACCCTCTCCGTCGGTATCAGCACCTCGTCGACATATTCCTGCATCTCCTCGATCTTGAGCCGGCTCGTGATGCGGTCCTTGACGTTGGACTCCTGCCCGGTCAGCGTGTGAATGACAAACCATTCTTTCTTCATCACGTCATCAACCCATGTTAATCAGGAGCTTCAGCAGCACGACCAGCACTTTGTCGCTCACGCCGACAAACGCACTGAGCAACAACACGGCCACAATCACGACCATCGTCGACTCCACAAGCTCCTGCCGCTCCGGCCACGTTGTCTTGCGCGTCTCCGCCACAACGTCGTCTATAAACGCCTTGGCCAATCTCGTCTTCTCCTGGATCTTGCTCATGCGATCGACACCCCTATTCACGCCAAAAGACGGGCAATGGCAGGCCAGGAGGGACTTGAACCCCCAACAACCGGTTTTGGAGACCGGTGCTCTGCCAGTTGAGCTACTGGCCTGTATGCCAGCGTCTCTCTCGGTCCGGGCACTGCGGCCGGCTCCGCCCGCGGGGCCTCCAAAGCCCCGGGCTTCCCGACTACTTAACCTCCCGGTGAACCGTACGCGTGCGCTCGAAACGGCAGTACTTCTTGAGCTCCAACCGCCCAGGCGTCGCCGTCTTGTTCTTGGTGGTCGTGTAATTGCGCCGCTTGCAGTCCGTACACGCCAACGTTATGAGTTCCCTGGGCATATCTCAACTACCTTCACCGGCCCGCCCCACCCTCGATGCGGGACGGACTCGTATTCTATCCTCGGCCGCGCGCTCAGACCGCTTCAGGCCATGATCTTCGTCACCGTGCCGGCGCCCACCGTGCGCCCGCCTTCGCGAATCGCGAAACGCATGCGCTCTTCCAACGCCACAGGCACGATCAGCGTGACTTCCATCGTGATGTTGTCCCCCGGCATCACCATCTCGACGCCTTCCGGCAGCGTGATGTCGCCCGTCACATCCGTGGTCCGGATATAAAACTGCGGCCGATACCCCTTGAAGAACGGCGTGTGACGGCCGCCCTCATCCTTGCTCAGAACGTACACCTCGCCCATGAAGCGCGTGTGCGGTGTGATCGACCCCGGCTTCGCCAGCACCTGGCCGCGTTCCACGTCTTCCTTCTTGATGCCGCGCAGCAGCACGCCGATGTTGTCCCCCGCCCGCCCTTCATCCAGCAGCTTGCGGAACATCTCGACGCCGGTCGCCGTCGTCTTCACCGTCGGCTTGATGCCCACGATCTCGACGTCCTCGCCGACCTTGACGATACCGCGATCCACGCGACCCGTCACCACCGTGCCGCGACCTTCGATCGAGAACACGTCTTCCACCGGCATCAGGAACGGCTGGTCCACCAAGCGCACCGGCTCCGGCACGTAGGCGTCCAACGCATCCATCAGCTTGCCGATGCACTCGCAGGCCGGATCGTCCGCGGTCGCCACCTTCGTGGCCGACAACGCATCGCCCCGGATGATCGGAATCTCGTCGCCCGGGTATTCGTACTTGGACAGCAGCTCGCGGATCTCCAGTTCGACGAGTTCCAGAAGCTCCTCGTCGTCCACCAGGTCCACCTTGTTCAGGAAGACCACGATCCGCGGCACGCCCACCTGGCGCGCCAGCAGAATGTGCTCGCGCGTCTGAGGCATCGGACCGTCCGCCGCGCTCACGACCAGGATCGCGCCGTCCATCTGCGCCGCACCCGTGATCATGTTCTTGACGTAATCGGCATGACCGGGGCAATCGACGTGAGCGTAGTGACGCTTTTCAGTCGCATACTCAACGTGCGCCGTCGCAATCGTGATGCCACGTTCCCTCTCCTCGGGAGCCTTATCGATCTGGTCGAAATCCATGACCTCGGCCAGCCCCTTCCCGGCCAGGTACTTCGTGATCGCTGACGTCAGTGTAGTCTTGCCATGATCGACGTGACCGATCGTTCCTACGTTTACGTGCGGCTTATTTCTCTCAAATTTCGCTTTGGCCATTGTGTCCTCCCCGATCTTTTCTCAGGTCCTGGATTCATCTTCCTCTTGAAATTCGCGTGACCGAATATTCTGACAAATTGAGCCGAGGATGGGAATCGAACCCACGACCTCATGCTTACCATGCATGTGCTCTACC